>CAMRBQ010000003.1 GCA_947040495.1 uncultured Spirochaetia bacterium | reverse complement strand
ACGAGATCGAGTAATGTGACTGGAGTTCAGACGTGTGCTCTTCCGATCTTAGAATTGAACTTATAACGAATTTTGTTATTGGTATTATTTTACTTTATATTGCTTATGGATTTGCCCAAGATGGTATAATGAAATTTATATCAAAAGGTTCTACACAATTTAGTTTATCATCATTAATTATAATAATTGTATCTATTGTTGTAAAAGAAGCCTTAGCACAATTTTCATTTTGGGCAGGCAAAAAAGTAAATTCTATTTCTCTTATTTCTGATGGTTGGCATCATAGAACAGATTCCATATCATCTGTAGTTATTTTAATTGGTATATTTTTTGGTAAATATTTTTGGTGGATAGATAGCGTATTGGCTGTTATAGTGGCAGTCATTATATTTATAACCGCTATAAAAATCTTAGGTTCTACATTTAGCACTATGATTGGTGAAGAGCCTAAACCTGAAATAATTGAAAATATAAAAAAAATTGCTGAATCTATGAGTGGAATTAATGAACAAACATTTCATCATTTTCATCTACATAGATATGGCAGTCATACAGAAATAACATTTCATATGTATTTTCCTAGAAAAACATCTGTTTATAATGCCCATAATGCTGTAACAAAACTCGAAGATAAAATAAGAGAAGATATGTCTATAGAGGCGACGATACATATAGAGAGTAAGTAAATTATTATGAAAAGTAATAATTTTTTTCAATATGAAAGCCCTATTGGTACCCTACTTTTACAATCAGATATAGACAATAATAACATTGTAAAAATATTATATGCTGATATTATTCATGATTATATTATATCAACAGAAAAAAAACCAAAAATAATTGACATTTTAGATAATGAATTATCTTTATATTTTAATGGCAGCTTAAAAAAATTCACTGTAAAATTTTTAATTGAAGGCACTACTTTTCAAAAAGAAGTATATAAAGCTGCTATAGATATTGCTTATGCTGAAACAGTCACATATAAAGATTTGGCAAACAAAATAAATAATGAAAAAGCTAGTCGGGCTGTTGGTATGGCTTTATCAAAAAATCAAATCAATATAATAATACCGTGCCATAGAATTATAGGCTCTGCCTCCTCCCCTTCTGCTTTTAAGTTAGTTGGTTATACTGGTGGCTTGCATAGGAAAAAAAAATTATTAGAGATTGAAAATCCTAGTTATCATAATTTTTAGATTAAATAATGAAATAATAATATTGCGATATTTTATAAATCTATGTATTCTATAGATAATATGAAAGTAGACATTGTTAAAACTGAGGCGCATTTTAGTAAGATAAAAGATAGCTATGTATCTTCCCAAAAGCTACCTGCTATTATTGTCCTTACAGGTAAAGAACATTTATTTAAAAAAACATTTATAAAATCTATTCATAATCATATGTTTGATAGTCAATCATTAAGTGAAATGAACTATAGCATATTCTATGATAAGTCGGATGCTCCGGGCTCTAGTCCAATAGAAATAGCAGATACTATGCCATTTATAAGTGACTATAGACTTATTGTTATTAATAATTATACTCAGTTTACAGATAGAAATGATTTCTTAGATTATTTTAGAAAGCCATCAATTTATAGTATAGTTATATTGTCTACAGATGCCCCATTAGAATCAGACCCACTTTATAAAGAGTATATAAAATCTCAAAATGCCAATGCATCATTTATTGATTTTCCAGAACCAAAGAGAGATGATATTGTCTCACTTATAAAATCATATATAAACAAAGAAAATAAAAATATCACTACAGATGCTATAAATTATATACTTGACAATATGCCATTAGATTATGAAGTTATAAAAGCAGATCTTAAAAATATTTGTAGCTACAATGCCGATAAAAATCATATAGAAGCTAGTGACATTATAAATTTTTCTCATGGTGCCAAGAATGCCCAAATATTTGACTTTATTGATGCTCTTATGATGAAAGATAGTAAAAAAACATTTCATATTATGAAACATTTAGATAAAGAAGCTTATACATCCATACATTTAATTTTGCTAAATTTTGTATCACTGTTTTATTTAAAAATATTTCCGCCATCGGCTGTTTTAGAGAATATAAGTAAAATTACAGGTATAAATCAATATGTTTTAAGTAAGAAAAAGAGATTTATAAAGAACTATTCTATCAATGAGGTAGCTTGTTATATTTCTGAACTTTCTAAAATATCTAAGATTTTGGTTACTTCTCCTCCATATGTTATAAAAGCTAGATTTGATATGCTAATTTTTAATATTTTAACTAAGAATAAATAATCAAAATAAATTTGATTTTATTAATAAGTAATATATATTTTATATATAAATTATTATGTTGGGGAAGAGTGTAATTATGTTAGTTAAAAATTTGATGGAAAGTAAAGTTTTACAACTTACGGAAAGCTATTTAAAAAGCTTAAATAAAAAAAGTGATACAAAATTATTTTCTGATATCGTAGCCTATACTTTAAATAGAGTGGCACCACAGTATGTATCAAGTAGTCGTGGTTTTTTAAATAAAACATTTAGTAATGAAGGAATGCAAATATCTGCTGATATACATAGAATTATTGATGAGGCATATCATATGGTACAAAGGCGTGATGCTGATAAACTTGATGATACGCTCCCTACAATTACTGAAAATGGATCTTATGCTATACATCCATTAATTATAGGTAATATATTTTATTCGAGTAATTTTTCTCGTGTTGAAAATGGGACAATTACAGCATATAAAAATGGGCAGATAATAAAAAATTATAGTAGTAGTTTTCCAAATCCATTTATTCTATCGCCGTATACACCAGGTAGATATATATTTGGCTTTGAGCCAGAGATGGTAGAAGACGATAGTGTTCTTATATCGCATATAAGCCTTGTCTCAAATGTAGATGGTTTCGAAAAGCATTCTACAAATATTACGCTAGAGATTGAATGTCGTTATTATACAAAAAGTATGATACCATTATTTAGTCATCAAGATGTTGATAATATATATATATCATAAATGGAAATAGGGAATAATAATTATGGGTTTTAAAAGATATTCATGCGATGTTGAAATTATTGATATAAAAGAAATATGCAAAAATGTTTTTACATTTGAGATGTTTCATAAAGAGATAGCTTTAAGGGCAAGAGCTGGTATGTTTTTAAGTTTATTACCAAATACAGAGACATTGAGAAGACCGCTTGCATTTATGGATGCTGACCCGGAAAAATCTACATTTAAAGTTTTATTTTCCGTTGTTGGAAAAGGAACAAAACATTTTTCTAGTCTAAGAGTTGGAGATAAAATTTCTATTAATGCACCTTTAGGTAATATGTTTCTCATGCCTAAAGATAAAGATGTAGAGCCTGTGCTTCTTGGTGGTGGAAGTGGTATCCCTCCCCTATATTTTCTTGCCAAAACATTAAATAATACGGGTAAAAAATCTAATGTTATACTTGGGGCGAGAAATTGTGAGACTTTATTTTTGAAAGAAGATATAAAAAAATTTGCTAATCTTTATTTATCTACCGATGATGGAAGTGAAGGCTTTTATGGTAATTCTGTTGAATTATTAAAAAAATTGATTGCAGATAAGAGTATAAAAAATCCTTTTATATATGCATGTGGCCCATCTCCAATGTTAAGGGCATTAAGAACTCTCATGCTCGAAAATAATATTAATGGCTATTTTTCTTTTGAATCTGTTATGGGATGTGGATTTGGGATGTGTCAAGCATGCGCTGTTGAAAGAAATACTACGAATGATAATAAAAAAGAGTATGCTTTATGTTGTATAAACGGTCCTGTATTTAATTTTAATGATATAAAACTATGATATGTAAAAAATTTATTATTATAATTTTATCTTTAATTGTTTGTGTATCTTGCCAAAAATCAAATGTTACAGATGATAAGGGCTTAAAATATTCTGATATTATTGAGATGGGCAAAGAGGATATAAGGTCAATTTTAGGTGTATCTCTTGATAGTAGATGGGATTTAATCAGTGATGTATTTGCTATAGAAAAGGTAAATATAAGAAATAATATTTTTCGTAAAGATATATTGATAGAAGGATATAATACCGAACTTGTTGTTTTTATTGATGATAATAATATATATCAGATAACATTATTCATAAACCAAATAGTTAATAAAAATAGTATAGATATATTTATGGAACAAATGATGTATAAAATAGATAAATATATTAGCATTGAACCTTCAGTCAATATTATTGAAAATGACGATGGTTCAATACTAGAACAAACTATGATATTTACATTTGCCCATAAAATATTTTTTATAAGTATCAATAAAGAATGCTTATCATTTAATTTATCGAATAATAATTAGTATTAAATATTTTTAATTAATCTTTAAGCAAAGCCTTAGGGCTTCTATTTTTAAATAAACATATACTTACTATAATTGTTATAATTTCTCCTAAAGGCAATACTAAGGCAAGCCCCATTATTCCAAAAAATTTAGGTAATATTATTATAAAAATGATAGGTAATATTATACTTCTAAGCGATGCTACAGTTGCACTTGCCCCTGCTTTTTGTACAGATGTATAGTATGCACTCATCAATATATTAAAACCTATCCCAAAAAATGCTATCGTTGTCATTCGTAAAAATCGTATCCCTGTATTATAAACATCCGTTACAACATCAATAAAAAGTACATCTACTAATATGTGTGGCTTTAGTATGAATATTAACATGGCTGTAAGTGCTACTGTAAGTACAGATGTTAGAGCAATTTTTAAAAAATCAGTCATTTTAATTTTTAATTTTGCACCAAAAGAAATACTTATTAAAGGTTGCAATGCTTCTGCCAAAGCATATGAAAACATGCCAAAAAATGACATGGCATAGTTTGCCACAGAGTATGCGAGTATGCCCATATTGCCTGCTATAGAATATGCTGTAATATTAAAAAACCATGGGATGATGCCATTAGATGCTTGGCTTAAAAACTCTGAAAATCCATTCATCGCCCCTTTTATAATATAGTGGTATCCTCCATAAATTCTAACAATTTTTATTTTGCAGCTCGGTCTTATAAAGTATATGAGCATCATAATAAATGATGATATATGAGAGCATACAGTGGCCAAGGCAGCCCCTTTAAGTCCCCATTTATTAATACCAACAAATATTATAGCAAGTATTATATGTACTGATGCCGCCAAAAAAAATGATGCTGATGCATATTTTGGAGAGCCATTGAGTCGCGCAAACTGATTAAGCACATAACTCATCCCCGCAAAGAATACTGACAAAGCGACACCGGGGAAATATTCATTTGCAAGTGGTAGTAATTCTCCATGCGCCCCAAATATAGGTAGTACATAATCTCTTAGCAAAAATAGTATAAATATAGGTAATGTTGCTATAGTAAGAGTAGATAATATTGTTAGGCTGAATACTAAATTTGCCCTTCTAATTTTATTTTCACCCAAAAATTTCCCGGCTATTGCGATAGAGCCTATTGTCATCATCGTGTAAAATCCATAACCTATACAATATATTGGCCATACAATATTTATTGCTGCAAAGGCATTGGAACTAACATATTTGGCGACAAATAGCCCATCTATTAATAGAGCAGCACTAGCTACTATTGTACTTATAAAACTTGGGATGGCATATCGCGAAAATATAGATATACTTGAATTTTTTATTAATGTGTTTGTATTTAATTTCATTTTAAACTTCCATAAAAACTATCCATAGATACTCTAAAAATATTATTAGAGTTAATAAAAAACTAGGATAAGTTTTAAAATATTTTTATTGATTTTTTGTTGATTAGAAAAATAGATGGAAGCTAATAAACTGCCTCAAGAGCGAGGTCATTATATATGCGTTCTTTTGTGAAAAACATTTATATTCCTGTTATATCCCCAGTGTAATCCTTTTTATATAAAAAGTCAAAGCCTCTAAATTCATATTTTATAATAAAATTTTACATATTTAGTTTTATTATAAAAATAGAGTTATTAAAAATAAAAGAATTAAATTTGTTGCTAGCATAATTTCTTAAGTAATGCTAATGAATTTTGTTCAATAGATTCCCTATCATCAGCTGTAAAGTAATTTATTTGAGCATCCTTGTTAGAAATTTGATTCTGTTCAAAAGCACATCTAGAATAAACATTAAATCCTCTTTTAAAAGTGCAATACCCTTCATCTATTTTATTCTTAATGTATTCTTTAAATTTTTCTTCGAGTGGCTTAACTTGGTTTTTATGAAATTCTAAAAGAAGTCCCCTTTCAATACTGGGCAAAACATCTTCTCCATTAAAAAAAGTAACGTCTTTGTTTCCATAGCTACCAAATATATAAAATGCATTCGACTTAGGCAAATTGCTATTCCACATTGGGTAGCAAGATTTACCACCGCTATATTTAATTTCTATAGGTACTATAAACTTTTCAGTAAGCACTAAAAAATCTGGGTATTGCTGAGAACCATATGGCTGGCAAAAAAAGGCTTTTTTAAGCTCCCCACTAGCAAAAGTATTTTGTATAAAATTAGTACCCTCTTTATCTAAAATTTGTCCTTTAATATTAGATAAAATATTATCTTTATAATCTTTAACATTTAGTCTATTGTATCCATTGCGTTTTAAAGAGCCTTCAAATCTATCTTCAAAATCATTGCCTGTTTTTGATTGAAGCCATAAATTTTTATTATTTTTTATATCCGTAAAAATATTAATCATATATGCTCATATACTCACTTACAACATCATGCTTGCCAAACCCAAGTATCGATGTGTTATTTCTAGCAAGTTTTTCAAAATCTATATCATTCAATCTTTTTAGAACATTTTTATTTTTAGCCTTAAAAAAAGCCCATTGTATTTTTTTGTTTAAATCATTCTCATTTTTAATTCTCAAAGAATAATCATAGAAGCCTTGCCTAGGAACAGCAAAATCCCACTGATAAACTTCTTTGTTAAAATATTTTAGAGCTTCTTTTGTATTATTGTATTGAAAAATTTCAAAATCATCATGCTTTATTTTAGGTGGCTCTTTAATTCTTAAATCTATTAACGGCATATCTAAGCATGTCCAAATTTGAAATATACATCGAACTTTATAATCTTTACCATTAGAGAGAAAACTATTTTCATCTAGCTCTAATTCATGAATTAATTTAAAATTTTTATTTAATTTAGACTGAGCCGAATATTTTTTAAATTGATTAGGAACTATAAAACCAATATGATTACTAATAGTAGATGCTTTGTTAAAAAATGATATAGCTTTTTTTGCTCTTTTACCAAAAGGGGGATTGCCTATTACTATTGAATTTTTTGTATAAGAAAGGATATTTCTATTATCTTCTAAAAAATCTAATTCTTTTATGTTTTTATTTTTTATTCTTGGGTATATATCAAAACCTTTTTTTCTACCCTCTATAATATTAAAAAAACTACCCGAGCCAACACTTGGTTCTATCCATAATGTTTTACTATTTATAAATTCGCCCAATATATTTTTAATAACATTGTAACATTGTAAAGCAACATCACTTTTAGTATAAAACAAATCAAATTCTTTTATTTTATTAAGTTTCATATGTATATTTTCCATAGCAATATAATTTTATAATAAGAAAATATTCTGTCAATAAAAAAATAACACTATTTTATACACCTATAATAATATACAACTAAAGTGTAGAGTACATTTCATGATGATGGGCTACTCTAAGTATAGTATCTTCATCAAAAAAGTTTCCAATAACCTGTAATCCTATAGGCATATTGTTTTTATCAAGTCCTGCTGGTACACTTATAGCAGGAACGCCAGCAACATTAAGAAGTGATGTATAACAATCAGCAAGATAGTTAAGTTCACTGTCTGTATTATCAAGATTACCAAGAAGTGATGCTGTTGTTGGTGTAGAAGGAGATATTAGTACATCACAATTTTGATAAGCTTCTATAAAATCATTTTGAATTAATCGGCGAACTTTTAATGCATGTTCATAATGGCTAGTAAAATATTGTGCCCCTGTAAGCAATGTACCAAAGAGTATTCTAGCACGTGTTTCAAAACCAAATGAATCACCTCTAGCGGTGTAATAGTATTCGTCAAGATTAAATTCGCCCTCGGGATGATAGCCATATCTAATGCCATCAAATCTACCCATATTACTTGCAACTTCAACACTCATAATAGCTGTATATACTGCAGAGCCATATTTAGAATGTGGTAAACTAACTTCTATTATCTCAGCACCATTACTTTCAAGATTTTTGATAGATTTTTCTATGTTAGTCCTTACATCATCGTCAAGAACACTGGTATTAAAATATTCTTTTGGTAGCCCTATTTTTAATCCTTTTATATCTTTTTCAAGATTGCCTTCATAATATGGAACATCTTTTTTTGATGATGTAGAATCTTTTTGGTCATAGCCTGCCATTATACTTATCATTAAAGCAGCATCATATACATTTTTTGTAATAGGACCTATTTGATCAAGGCTACTGCCCATAGCAATACAACCGTATCTTGGCACACGACCATATGTAGGCTTCATTCCAACAACACCACAAAAGCTGGCAGGCTGTCTAATCGAACCACCAGTATCACTGCCTAAGCTTGCGACATTTTGATTTGCTGCTGTGGAAGCCGCACTACCACCACTTGAACCACCGGGGACTTTATTTCTATCATGTGGGTTTCTTGTTATTCCAAATCTAGATGTTTCTGTAGTCCCCCCCATAGCATATTCATCCATATTTGTACGACCTAATATGATAGCACCATTATTTATTAAACGCTCTACTGCTGTGGCTGTGTATGGGGCTATATAACCTTTAAGCATTCGGCTAGATGCAGACATTTCATGCCCTGTATATGCTAGATTATCTTTTATGGCAATGGGGACACCTAGTAATGGTTTATATTCGCCATGTGATATTTTATCATCAGTTTCTTTTGCTTTTTTTATTGCCTCATCTTTAAAAAGTTCGACATAAGCATTGACAGGTTGATCTGTATTATTATCAGATTCAATATTTTTATATATTTCTTCTACTATTTCAGATGATTTTATCTCTTTGCTTTTTAGTAGTTCTCTTGTTTTTTTTATTGTAAGATTTTCTAAGTTCATAAATATATTACCCTCTTTATTCTTACAAATAAATATATCACATTATATTCATTTTTACAATATTATTAGAGTTGAAAGAGCATAGCAAAAAAAGTGCTTGACAAAAATATAAAAAAATATAGCATTTACATAATTAGAGTTGTTGCAATTGCAGGGCTTAATGTTGTCGAACGGCATAGCTAGTATAAATATGACATCTGTTTCATATATGTCATCTACCCCCCCCAATAAATATAAAGTAGCATTCTCTCTTAGTTTTTATTTAAAATCAAAAAATTATATAGTAGGGTTTTTCTTAGCCCTCAAAATTGGAATGTTTATATTTTTTATAAGCATGCTTTTTTATATACAAAATATTTAGGCGGCAATTTAAATGAAAAAAATAATTTTAATATTAACTGTAATATTTTTGATAGGCTGTTCGGGTACAGATCCGAATGATGTTACTACAGGCGGTGGCGGAAGTGGTGGCGGTGGCAATTGTACGGGCACAGAGGCGGGTCATCCGAACAATCCGGGTTGTGTTGTTATCCCTCCTGTTGTTACTCCCCCTGCTGGGACTGCTGGTTTGACTTGGTCAGAGTACGCTTTACCTTTAACTCCAGCAGATTGGGGAAATACTGGGCGGTTTTATACTGTAGCGGTTGGTGGTGCAAATGCAGTGCCTGGGCATGCTGATCCAATCAGTTTACTATCTTTACCTCTTGAAATTAATGATCTTGGTAGAGGTGCTTTAGAGTTCAACATAGTTGGTAATACAGATAATCTATATCTTGTTACAGAGACTGATTAGAACGCTGAACTTGTATTTGATCTTTTGTTTGTAAAAAAAGATAAAGTGGAAGGAAAGTACTATGGAATCACAGTGAAAGCTGCTGATATGAGTTATCAACAACCAGGAGATTCTGTTTCTTTAATAGGAAAAGTTAATGGAGGAGACAGAGTTTGGAGAATCAATAATCCATTAAGTGATGGTGCTCTTGCTGATGCTGCTGCCAGTCTTGGTAATGACTATCACATCTATATGACTATTACAAGATATGTTGTAAAAGGATGGGATGACCAGATTAAAGACAAAAACGTAATCAAAATAAAATAAAACAAAATTTTACGACAAGGGCTAGTATACAAATTCTGGCTCTTTTTTATATTTAAAATAATATACCTTAAAAATTATGTTGACTTTTTAATTTATACTATTTATAATAATCGAACACTGACAGCGTTATATACCAATTTAAAATATACGCCCGCTTAGCTCAGTTGGTAGAGCATCACCATGGTAAGGTGAGGGTCGTCGGTTCGATTCCGTCAGCGGGCTAAGACGTTCATATGAAAAAAATAATTATTATATTTATCATCCTATCAAGTAATATTCTATTTGCTTTTGACAAGAGTATATATTATCTTGATATGCCAAGCTATAATTCATATCGTGATTTTATACGTGGTGTAAAATATTATGATGAAGAAAGATATGAAGTTTCTATAGAAAGATTTAAGAGTGCCTTAAACTCAAATCCATCGGATAAACTTATACGTTATTGGTATAGCCGTGCCTTATATCAAGGCGGTTATGACAATTTAGCCCTTAATGAGTGGGAAAACCTTATTCGTATGGGTGAAACAGACTTAATTATACAATCAAAAATTAATAAATATGGTTCTGTTTTAGCATCATCATCAATAGAATCTACATTAAGTAATTTTATATATCTTGGTGAATTTTCTACAGATATAAGTTTTTTAGAAAATATTAATCAGCCAATAGATATAAAAGTTGAAAACGATGGCAATATTTATGTTTTGGATTATAGCGATAGTGCATTAAAGATATTTGATGTTAATGGGATTCAGACTAAAAAAATAGATTATGGTATACAGCCTGTTGCAAAAAAAACAATATTAACAACAATAAGAAGCCTGCCAATTATTAGAAATATACCGAAGTTAGGTTTAAAGGCAGAACTTTTAAAGCCTCGTTCATTCGATATAGATGAGATAGGTAATATATATATAGCAAATACGGGTAGAGATATAATCTATAAATATGATAATAATGGTAAATATATTACAAATATAGGCAATACTGGTTATCAAGAGGGCAATTTATATGGTCCCTCTGGTATTGATGTTGCTAATGATGGTAGAATATATGTGGCAGATACTGGCAATAATCGTGTATCCATATTTACAATAGATGGGCAATATTTGAGTAGCTTTGGTGAGATGGGTCATGAGGACGGACAATTTTTTAGACCGTATTCTGTAGCTGTCAATGATCAGTATATTTTTGTAGCTGATGCTGGAAATAAAAGAATTCAAAAATTTGATACATATGGTACATATATTGAAACATTAAATATAGCCTCTCTTTTAGAGCCGTATTTTGTTGGCTTTGCATCCGATGGCAATCTCTTTATAGCTGATGGGAAAAAAGTTTTTTATTATGATATTGAAGCTTCATCATCTGTAGTTTTTCAAAATTCAACGCGTTATACAGCAATACCAACGTCAGTATATGAATCAAGCGATAGTACAATTTATATTACAGATTTCCTTTCTGGAAATATAGATATATATGTTCGTAAAGAATCGTACTATGTAAATCTTGATTTGTTTTTGGATAGATCATATTTGAATAAATTTCCATCTGTAGTACATAGGGTTACAGTAGAAGATAATTATTCTAATCCTATTATAGGACTCAGTTCTCAAAATTTTTCTGTATATGAAGATGATTATCTCATACCAAAGATAGATTTTTATGAAACAAAAGAGATGGATGAATATAGATTTGTATATTTGATTGATGATAGCGTTGAGGCAAAACCTTATGAGGATAAAATATCTGAAGAGATAATAAACTTTACTCAAGCACTCACAAATAATGATGAGGCTATGCTTATCTATTATAATGATGATATTAAAGTGGCATCTGGCTTTGAAAATCGGAATCTGAGGATTATTCAAAATGCAACTAATTTTACATTTACAGGTGGTGTAAGTGGATTTAGTTTTGCTATGCATGAGGCTGTAAGGCTTTCTGCTAATAGTTTTAAGAAAACTGCTATCATTATATTTAGTGCTAGTCAAATAGATGATGTTAGTTTTAAAGACAGGCCATATAGTGAAATTATGTTTTATGCGAAAAATTCTGGTATTCCTATTACTGTAGTTTATTTGGGTGAAAACAAATCTAATTATTTTTTAGATAGGATATCAGATTATACACAGGGCAATACTATTGATGCATATGAATCTATACAATATGCTAGTGAATTAGATTATTTAAAAACTAGAGATTTTGGGAAATACTATATTAGATATAAAACAGCCAATGTTGCTGCTAAAAAAGGGGAATATAGAGGGACAAGGCTTATTGTTAATTATAGAGATATATATGGTGAAGATGAAACTGGGTATATAATACCATAGATTTTATCTGCGGCAAAATTATTATGTAATAATTTTAAAAAAATAGTCTTGCTTTTTCTATATTCTCCGAAAATAAATAAATATAATTATTTTTGTATAATGGGGTATTATCCATGAATTTTAAAATGATAGTATTTATCTATTTACTTTTATCATCTTTAACTTTATTTTCGCAAGAGACTAATGCTAATTTAGAATTTTTAGATACACTTGAAAATAAAAGTGATATTTATTTGCTCTATGCTATAGAGTATGGTTCTTTAGATGCTAAAGTAAAAAGTTTTGAAATCCTTTCAAAAAGAGAAACAGATTCAAAAGACATTTTAGATGCAGCACATAAATATATTACATATGGTTATGATGATGTATATGCAGAGCATAAATCTGCTACTTATGGCTGGAATGTTCGGTACTGGGCATCACAGACAATTAAAAGATTTAATGATGTTTCATCTATACCTTACCTTATATCTGTTTTGGATGTAGAGACTGAATCAAGAGTTATATTATCTTCTATAAACACATTAGGAAATATTCAAAGTTCTGAAAGTGTAGATACTCTATTAAAACTTATGAGAAGGTATAGTAAAGACCCTAATATATTAACCGAAGTGATAATATCATTAGGTAAAATAGGTGATAGTAAGGCTTTACCCCAACTTATAGAAATATCTGAGAATCAAATATATAGAAAATCTATAAGAACAAAAGCGGCAGAGGCTGCTGGTAAACTAAGAGACCCAGAATATTTACCAAAAACTACATCAGTAGATATAGCTGGGGGAACTAAAAAAACAACAGAAGAAGGCACAACTACCACAACAAAATAAAATTTTAGAGTTATTGTATACAAAACAAATATATGTATCTAATACTATTTTAGTTTTGATAAAATAACACTTTCTAATGTTTCAAATGATACTTTTGTTTCATCACCAGTGTTCATATCTCTGATAGTAGCCTTATTATCTAAGACTTCATCAGGACCAAGAATTAGAGCATATTTGGCATTATATTTGTCAGCTGTTTTAAATTGAGATTTTATAGAACGTATATTAAAATCACTTTCTACAGAGACATTCTTTTGTCTTAGCTTATTTATAATTTCTATACCAACATTACTAGTTTCTTTAAATAACACTACAAATATATCTATAGAATTTTTTATAGTATTATCAAAATTAGAATCTTCTAGTATTATAAGAAGTCGTTCGATACCCATAGCACTACCAACAGCAGGGACTTGCTTGCCATTATTAAATATACCAATAAGATTATCATATCTGCCGCCACCTGCTAAGGCACTCTGTGTACCAAGATAATTTGATTTTATTTCAAATGCTGTTTTGGTATAATAATCAAGCCCACGCACGAGTTTTGGGTTTATATTAAAGTCTATGTTCATTTTATTTAAAGCATCGCAAAGTATATTAAAATGTGCCTTACATTCATCACAGGCATAGTCATACATTTTTACAACATTTTCTAGTATACTAATACATCCTTCATTTTTACAATCTAATATACGTAAAATATTTTTATCGTATCTATTTTGACAAACAGTACAAAGTTTATCTTTTTGACTTGCTAGTTGCTTACTTAAAGCATCATTATATTTTGGTTTGCATTTTTCGCATCCAACTGTATTTATTTCAAGGTTTAATATTGATAATGCTTCACAATTTAGATTAGAAGAAAGTGTTTTTAATATATCAAGATTTAATGCTATAATCTCTGCATCTGTATGAGGGCTATCACTTCCAATGCATTCAATACCATATTGATTAAACTCTCTATACCGCCCCTTTTGTGGCCTCTCAGCTCTATACATGCTTCCAATGTAGTATATTTTATTTATAGAGCGTTCATTTAATAGTGAGTTCTCAATAGCAGCCCTAACAGTGCCCGCAGTGCCCTCTGGTCTCAATGTTATAGACCTATTTCCTCTATCAGTGAATGTAAACATTTCTTTAGAAACAATATCAGTTTCTTCACCAATCCCACGTTGGAATAAATCGGTATATTCAAATATAGGAAGCCTTATTTGTTCAAAATTATATATACGCGATTTTTTATGCAGTATCTCCTCTATGTATCTTAGTTTTCTGCTATCATTATAAAGAAAATCATTTGTACCGCGTATTCTACTTATTTGTGACATCTCAAACCTTTATTGTTAAACTTTTAATTATACAGATATAAAGGTAAATATATATTTGTTTACTGGATTAACATCTATCATAATAGACATAGATGTTTTATCATCTTTAACTTCAATAATATTATTACCTTCATATATAAAATTATTAAAATTTAGTTTAGTTGATATTGAATTTTTTTGCAATGCTATAGAAGTATTTTCATCCATATTCAAATAATTTATTTGAGATGCTACTGTTGGTTGAGTATCATTTTTCATAGCTGCTCTAGTATTCATTAGATTTGCAAGTATAGAAGCCCCTACGGGTTGCTTTATTGTAGGCAAGGCATCACTTAATGTCATAGTAGTGCCTGTAGTATAATCAAATATTGGTGTATCAGTAGGCATTTCATTTAATCTTTTAGTATAAACAAATTCTTCTTCTTTTGTGAGATAAGCTATTCTAGTTCTCCAATATAGCATTGATGGATATAAATAATCACTTTGTCCACTAGATTTTATTGTTTTTGAGATTATATCGTCAGATATTTTTGAATCGCCCTTTTTCATTAAATTAATAAATGTTAAATACATAGATGCATTTATATTATCTGTTCCATTTCCTTTAATGACAGATTTAAAATCACTTTCAGATTGATTTAATGCAATATCACTAGCATTTTCTCCAGTTATATAGCCATTATAATAAGCAATACCTCTTAAATAACTATATTTTTCTAAATCCATTTTAAGAGATTTTGAATATGGATTACTTTTAAACCACTTTATATTATAAATAGTACTTTTATCTTTTTGTTTAATATTTCTTTGTCTATCGACATCCCCTTTAAGGGCTTTTAGGTTAGAAGTATCATTAAACAAAATATTTTCTTTATCATTTTCCCCTACTACAAGAGTATATATATGATTTCCAGATAGTATTTTAATATTACTTTTATATGTTCTTCTACCAACCTTTATGTCTACCTCATAGTTTCCAGGTTCTAGCTGTAATGATTTTGGATCATCTGAATAAAAAACTAATTTTTTATTGTTAATAGAAACAGAAACATCTTTTATTTTTTTATTTTTTATTATATTTATATTTACTATTGATTTTTGTGCTTTTTCTTGGGTCGACGGTATAGGGTTTACATTTGAATTTTTAATTGGTTCATATTGAGTATTTGCTATATCATTTCTATCTAATGGAGCAAGGAATGAATCATCTGCAATTAATGTAGCAATACTACTACCTATAGTCCAAGTATAATATTTAGGTTTATATTTTTCAGGTCTAGGCAGTTTTGATATCATAGACATTTTTGTTTCTGGCCTAGATGCGGTATAGTCATAAAGAAATGCTCTATCATTTGCTTTATATAATATTTGGTACAGGCTATTATATGTCACTCTATCAAGATATCCTGAATATAATGTCCAAAATAATGCTGTATAGTAGTATTGATTACTTTGTGATAGACTATCATAAACATATTTAAATATACGAGCACCTATTTCTTCTTCTTTTACAATAGGCCTGTAGATAGCGCCTAGATATAAATATGATCTTACACTGTAATTGGCAAAATCATTTCGTATACGAGAGTTTATAACATCTTTAAAATATTCTGAGGCATCACTTTTACTAATTAAACCACCATGTAATGCTGCATAATTATAATAATTTGCAACACCATAATAAAAATCATACTCATATTTTTTGACACCAAGTTTTATTGAATATGGAACTTTTCTAAACCATGAAAGCATGGCAGATGGATTTTGCTGTAACATCTTTTCCATATGTGCTCTAAATATTCCTCCATCTACTGTTTGGGCGGAAAGCATCGAGCTAGCTATGGTTAAAGTTATTATCAGTAAAATTAATCTTTTCATAAGTATATCCTTATATAATTATCTATCATTATAACATATCTATATATAAGTTTCGTACTGTATTGATTAATTCTTGATAGTTATAATAAATCTCTATACAGATAAAGCGTATATTTTTAAAAAAATAAGATATTTTTTCTAAAATAACATATTATGCTGTTTTATACCATATATAATATAACATATATAATTTATTTTATGTAAATTAATTACTATAATATTGTTATATTGCTTATTATTTGATTAATCAGTCTTTACTTTTTTCTAAAATATATTATACTAAACCTCATAATAAAGTATTTTTTAGAGTGACTTAAGCATCATACATTTGCTTATCTATTCTAGTAAATATTTTTTTGTTGGAAGAACTACCTTTGAGAGGGATACTCGGGGTATTAACTTTTATAATTTATTTACATTAATCATGGAGGGTAATCAATGGTTATCAACACAAATGTCGCAGCGTTGTATGCGAATCGTCAGCTATCTTTTAATGAAACTGATTCAGTTAAAACGATGGAAAAACTTGCAAGTGGCAAACGCATAAACAAAGCAGGGGATGATGCTTCTGGTCTTGCCGTATCTGAAAAGATGATATCACAATATCGTGGTTTACAGCAGGCAACTCGTAATGCTCAGAGTGGTATTTCTTTTATTCAAACTACAGAAGGATATCTTGAAGAGACTCAGTCAATTATGCAGAGAGTAAGAGAATTAGCTATTCAGGCAGCTAATGGTATCTATAGCGATAGCGATAGAGCTCTTATTCAAGTAGAAATTAGTCAGCTAGTATCAGAAGTAGATAGAATTGCTTCTCATGCTGAGTTTAACAAAATGAACCTTCTTACAGGTCGTTTTGCTGCTGGTGGTCCTGTTCCTATGAATTTCCAAGTTGGTGCTAATATGGATCAAAGAATCAATGTATCTATAGGTACAATGACTTCTGCTGCACTTAACTTATCTGATGGACAAAATGCTTCTATTAGTATTTCTACTACAGATGCCGCTAATATGTCTATTGGTAGAATTGATGAAGGTCTACAAAGATTGTCAACACAGAGAGCTGATCTTGGTGCTTATCAAAATAGACTTGAGCATTTAGTTCGTGGTCTTGAGATCGCATCTGAAAATACTATTGCTAGTGAAAGTATCATAAGAGATACTGACATGGCATCTGCTATGGTTGATTTTTCTAGAGATCAAATTTTACAACAATCTGCTGTCGCTATGTTAGCAACTGCTAATACAAGAAATCAGGCTGTCCTAAGATTATTAGGTTAGTTTACTGAATCTGTTTATTACAAATAAAAAATGCCCGTACTTTTATAGTGCGGGTTTTTTTATTAATTATTTTATATTAATGGAATATCTGTCGATACTATATTAGTATAATATATTTGGATAAGTCTATGGAATTTTTTATAAACTCTCAAAAATTTGACATTACTCTTGATGGTACTGAAACTTTGCAAATTATTTTTGATAATTTGGATAAATGGTGTCAAGATAATGACCTCGTTATAAATAGTATTACTATTAATGAGCAACATCTATTTTACTCTATTAATGATAAAGAGGCTGATATATTCAAAAATAAAGATGATATAAAAAGAGTGGATATTGAGGCTATCAGTTATTTTGAATATGCTTATAATTCATTTATTGGTATTATTGATTATGTTAGAAGAATATCTTTGGCAGAAGTTACAGATAGTATGAATATTTCAGATATCATTGAAGGTACAAATCTTATTATAGATAGTATTCCTAGAACAACATTTTTACTTGGAACGGCCTTAGAAAAACATGACATTATGTCAGATATAAAAGTGCTCGAGGCAAGGGTAGAAAGGCTTAAAGAACTTGATAATACAATTGAGGGCAGCAATTTTTTTAGAACAGATATACAGCCATTTTTAAAAGATACATTCTTAAAAACATTACTTATTTTGCTTGATGATGTAGAGATTAATTTGCTTATATCTTTATCTAATAATATATTAGAAACTAATGCTCTATATCGTATAGGTATATTAAAATCATTTATAGAGCCACTTTTAAATAGTATAGATGATATAGTTTCATGCATACAGACTGGTGATGATAAATCGGGCTTTTTAAAAATAGAAAAATTTTCAAAATCTATTGAAATTTTATGTACTATAATATCAAAATCACTCAATGTATATGATTTAGATTTTAATGATATTAATTACAATGAAGTAGGCTTTTTAATATTCATTGATGAGCTAAATTCAAATATGAACAATATAATAGAAGCATTTCAAAATAATGACTATGTTTCTGTTGCAGATATACTAGAATACGAAGTAAAAGACAAAATTTCATTGCTTGGCGACTATATTGTAATAATAGAAAGAGATATTGGATTAAAAATTGTCTCTCCTTGATTTTAATGATAATAATGATAAAAATAAAGATCTAAGCCCTCTAGCAGATAGGATGCGACCAAATACACTTGATGAAATGGTTGGTCAAACTCATCTTATTGGAAGAAATGCTGTATTAAGAAGGATGATAGAAACGGATAGGATTTCATCGCTAGTATTTTTTGGTTGCCCGGGGATTGGCAAGTCTACTCTCGCTAATATTATTACAAAAACAACAAAAAGTGAATATATACAATTAAATGCTGTGCTTTCTAATATAGCTGAAATACGTTCGTCTATTAAAAAAGGCGAAACAAATTTAAAATTGGGTAAAAAAACTATATTATTTATAGATGAAATACATAGATTTAATAAAACACAGCAAGATGCACTTTTGCCAGCCGTAGAGAATGGCTCTATTGTACTTATAGGAAGCACAACTCAAAATCCATATTTTTATCTTACAAATGCACTACTTTCTCGTGTAACATTATTTGGGCTTAAAGACCTTACAAATGATGATATAAAAAAATCTATAGAAAATGCAATCAAAGACAAGAGGGGGCTTGGAGAATATGATATAGTTATAGATAATATGGCTATAGACCTTATAGTAAAGAATGCACTAGGTGATGTTAGAAAAGCACTTACATATTTGGAGCTTGCTTTTTTATCTGTAGAGCTAGACGATTCTAATGATAAACCGACAATAACAGTAGATACTATTAAAGAAGTAACACAAAATCAGGGATTAAAGTATGATGGAACTGGTGAAGAACATTATAATATAATAAGTGCATTCATAAAAAGCGTGCGTGGTAGTGATGCTAATGCTGCCATATATTGGCTTGCTAGGATGCTTGAAAGTGGTGAAGACCCTCGCTTTATTGCAAGGCGTTTGGCTATACTTGCTTCTGAGGATATTGGGCTTTCAGAACCGAATGCATTAAATGTTGTTTCTTCTATGATAAGTATAGTTGATTTTATTGGCATGCCTGAGGCTTTGATTGTTCTTAGCGAGGTAACTGTTTATCTTGCCCTTTGTCCAAAGTCAAACTCTGCTTATAATGCTATAAACATGGCATTGGCAGATGTAAGAAATGGTGAAATATATGAAGTACCAAATCATTTAAAAGATAGCCATTCAGCAGGGCTAGATAAAAGACAAAATGCCGAGTACAAATATGCCCATGACTATCAATATCATATTGTGAAGCAAAATTATTTACCTGATGGGATCAATAAAAAATATTATGAACCCGGCGAACTTGGCGATGAAAAATTATTAAAGCAAAGATTTGAATGGATGAAAAAGCATATTTTTGGCGATAAATAAAATTAACTGGAATTTATAAAATGAATATAAAAAATATAAAAATGCTCGTTGTCGATTTAGATGGTACCTCTTTATGTTCTAATCAATCAATATCTCAAAAAACGATAGATATTTTTAAAAGGCTCAAAGAAGATAATATAATAACTGTGGTTGCAACTGGTCGCATGCCTTTTGAAAGTGTATTTGTAAGAGAGTATCTCAATCTTGATTATATGATTACAGGCAATGGTGCTCTTATACATGATTATATAGAAGACAAACAAATATTTGAAGGCTATATTGAAAAAGATGTATCTATAAAAATAGTGGATATAATTACAAGCTATGACATGGTGCTTCCTATGACTTTTTTGGATGGGGAGCCATATTGCGGCAAAAAATTTGAAAAATATATTTTACAATCAACACTCCCAGAGGGCTATATTGAAAATTTTTCTCATCATATAAACTATGTAGATAATTATAATATATTTATTAGAAATACAGATAAAAAAGTAAATAAAATTTTTATTGATACGCTTTCATCAAAAGATATTTCATATGATGTAAATAATAAATTGTCAATGTTGCCATCTATTAAAACTGTTTTTTCATTTAAAAATATTTTAGACATTCTATCAATTGCAGTTGATAAAGGTAAATCTTTAGAAAGGCTCGCTAAATATCTCGATATAGATATGTCAAATGTTATGGCTATAGGCGATAATGACAATGATATAGAAATGTTACAAGCGGCAGGGATTAGTGTTGCAATGGGCAATGCCAATGATAATATAAAATCTATTGCCGACTATGTTGTCTCATCAAATGACAATAATGGCGTTTTTGAAGCCATAAATCAAACAATCTACTAATATATCACTTAATTCTTAGATATAAATGTTCTAGCTTAGAGGACAAAAAATTAACATAAGTCTTGACATAAGTTTTGATTATTATACAATTCTTTCGCAATGAAAAAAAAGAATTAAAAGGAGATTTTTAATTATGAAAAAAATTACGTTATTGATATTTTTTGCTTTAGCTCTTGTATCTTGCGGAGTTAATGCATTGAATCCAGAAAAGTTAGAATTGCAGAAAGAGCCTGTATACGGTACCCCAATGTTAAAAGTGAGTACTACCATTAATGATAGCGATTTGGTGACTGCAGGAGCAACATTTAATGGTAATCTTATAGAAAATATTCCTCTGTCTATATTTAGTGATGTATTATCACTTCCAACAGAAGGTTATGTAAAATTTGGTAATTCAGGTAGCCTTCCTCTTATACCTATCTTTATCTTTATTAACCCTGTTAACAATACTTATACTATTCAAGTTTTTAGTGATATATCTAATAATCCAAATAATTTACCAGTAACAGATATAATGATCTATATTTATAAACTTTTTGAGGGTGAAGTTGGCCCTAATTTTTTAAAAGAATTAGCTGTAACCAAGCCTACAACAACTGGTACGATAGAGGCAGTAGCTAATCCATTGACTTATCCAGTTTCTGATTTTAAGCTTGCTGATCCATCTGGTACTCCTCCTACTCTTGTTTCACATGTTGCCTATGTTGCTAAAGCTAAGAAAGGTTCTGAAGTTTTCGGTAGTCTTAATCTAATTCAAATTAATTTAGTAACAATCGGAAAGGTAGGTGGAAAGATTAATATACCTACTGCTGTTGTTGGTAATGATTATAATGGTGGGAAGTATAAGATTTGGGTTTTAGAACAATATCAACCAAAAAATTAAAGTAAATAAATAAAAAGACAAGGATAAAAAATTATGAATAAAAAATTAATTTTGATTTTGATATGTTTGACTGCATTTGGTACGGCTTTTGCACAAACAGATTTTACACCTTCAGCTAAAAGTAAAGCTACCTCTGGTACAATTACAAGCGACTCTGACAATGTAAATGCTAATGACATTTTTGATGTTGGAAGAACATTTTTCTCTGCTGGTTATCAGCCTGCTTTGACTTTGGGGAATGGTAATTCTTTTGGTAAGATGAGTGGCTTTTGGGCTATGCCTATAAATGATATAATGACAGTTGGTATCGCAGGCGAATATAAAATGTTTGCAGATAGAGCTGAAACTTCTGTGTTAAATGGTGCTAATGGTGTAAATTCAAGTATAACACTCAATGAGAATTCTGCTTTCAATATACGCCCAGTTTTTAAATTTGGTGCTTTTGCGTTTTCATATCGTATAGCTCGCAATAATAATTATAATTCTGTTGAAAAGAAGACTACATTGATTCCTTCTGGTACAGATGTTTATACTAATAAAACTTCTGGTAGTGGTACTAAATGGGAACATGAAATTGGTTTTGCTTGGAAGACAGATATGTTTAAATTATATGTCCCAATTGGTGCTCTTATAAATATGAACACCTCAATCAATGAGGCTGAAAATAATTCAATAAATGCTCCAGCAACAACTATCGATAAATTAAATAAAACAGACAATAAAGTTGTAAGTTTATATATTAACCCTGAAATTAGTTTCCCTGTAGAAATTGGACCTATTACACAATTTCAAACTGGTATAAATTTTACAATAGGTATTTTAGCTCCTCGTAGTACTGATAATCTTACTACTTATTCGGGTACTGATTATGAATCTAGCACAACTCCAAATACTAGTATTAAAGAAGATAAATACATTATTAAAACAGAGGGTCAATCTAGCATAGCAGTTGGAACTTTTCTTCAAACAACTATGGAATGGAAGACTTGGGAAGATAAAATTACTTTTATAGCTGAGCCTGAAATCGGTATTGACTATACTCATAGAAATAGAGGATACCAAACAACAACAATAACTGAGACACCTGTTGATGGTGATGCAGTAGAAACTGTAATAAATCCTACTGTATCGGGTTATATGGATACTGTGACTCCATATTTAGAGGCTAATATTGGTAGTACTATTAAATTTACAGAGTGGTTTGAATTGAGAGCGGGTTTACTATATAAATTTATTTGGGAAAATACAATTAGTACTCAAAGTTATGAACTTCAAGAAGGTGGAAAATTAAGCAAGTATGGTTATGATTTTAAATCTGAGTTTGAAGTTTATAGTGGAGTTGGATTTATACTTGGTGAAGATTTCTTTATTGATATATATATTGCTGCTGGTAATTTTATAGATAATAGCGGTAGTAATAACTTCCCTGTTGATCCTGCGACTACTACTCAATTTAGTTTATTTGACATAAGAAATTATGGTGTTCAGCTATCATATAGATTCTAGCACTGGCTGTGGCTTAAGTTGGATATTATAGAGTATACTAAAACGTAAATATATTTTTGTTTTAGATTGCTTTATAAGAAATAAAAATTTAATTAAAAGGAAATTTAAAATGAAAAAAATTATGATATTGATATTTTTTGCTTTAGCTCTTGTATCTTGCGGAGTTAATGCATTGAATCCAGAAAAATTAGAATTGCAGAAAGAACCTATAAATGATGCCCCAGTGACAAGCTATATTAATACTGTTAGCTTGAGTGACCTTAATGGTAGGCAAGATAGCACTGTGGCATACCATAAGCGTATTGGTATTTCTGCTGCTACTATTGAGAATAATGGAACACCTACAGGTGTAGCTATAGCAGTAAATTCTCAAGGTAAGAAGTTTACAACAGAAGCAAATATTGCGTATAATGCCGCTAACAACACTTATACTATTAGCCTTTTAGAGGTTAACACTAATGAATATGCTGCCGCTAATATATATATTCAATTTTCTAAGAATACGACAATTGCTAATGTTGATTTTGATCAACTAGCTATAACCAAACCAACAAGAGAGTTTACTACGAGTGATACGGCACAGGAGCCTATATTAGTTCCCGATTATAAGGCAGTTGGTACTGGTACTCCTCCTCTAGCTAAGGATTCACATATAGCTTATATTGCTACGGCTCCTAAAGGCTCTGACATTTTTTCAAAGATTACTGATACTGATATAGCCAACATTACTGTAGATGGAACAGGCGGAAAGATTGATATACCTGCACTTCCATCTGGTAGTTTAGACATTGGCACAAAAGTTAGGGTTTGGGTTGTAGAGCAATATCAACAACAATAAAGTTGTAATAAATAAAAAGACAAGGATAAAAAATTATGAATAAAAAGTTAATTTTGATTTTGATATGTTTGACTGCATTTGGTACAGCTTTTGCTCAAACAGATTTTACAGATTCTGCTAGACAGAAAGCTACAGCAGGTCAGTTTAGTAGCGATTCTGATAATCTAGATGCTAGTGACATTTTTGATGTTGAGAGAACATTTTTCTCAGCTGGTTATCAACCTGCTTTGACTTTGGGTAATGAGAACTCTATGGGCAATATGACTGGCTTTTGGGCTATGCCTATAAATGATATAATGACAGTTGGTATCGCAGGCGAATATAAAATGTTTGCAGATAGAGCTGAAACTTCTGTGTTAAATGGTGCTAATGGTGTAAATTCAAGTATAACACTCAATGAGAATTCTGCTTTCAATATACGCCCAGTTTTTAAATTTGGTGCTTTTGCATTTTCATATCGTATAGCTCGTTCAGGAAATTATAATTCTGATGAACGCAATACTACAATAGTTCCTTCTGGTACACTATCTCAAACTAATGGAACTTATAATAGTGGTACTAAATGGGAGCATGAAATCGGTTTTGCGTGGAATACAGATATGTTTAAATTATATGTCCCAATTGGTGCTCTTATAAATATGAACTCAATAAATTATGCTGATTATGATGCAACAGGTACCCCAACTAAAATTGAAAATACTTTGAATAAAACAGACAATTCAGTTGTAAGTTTATATATTAACCCTGAAATTAGTTTCCCTGTTCAAATTGGACCTATTACACAATTTCAAACTGGTATAAATTTCAAATCGGGTATTTTTGCACCAGGTAGTGTTGATAATCTTACTACTTATTCGGGTACTAGTGTTGATGAGGCACCATATCCTACAGCTAATAAAGAAGAGAAAACAGTTACTGAAACAAAAGGTCAATCTCATATAGAAGTTGGAACATATCTTCAAACAACTATGGAGTGGAAGACTTGGGGAGATAAAATTACTTTTATAGCTGAGCCTACAATAGGTATCGACTATGAACATCTAAATCAAGGGGAGCGTACAACTACAGTAACTATAACTTATTCTGACCCTGCTATACCTGCAAAAGAAACGGTATATGAACCGACTATGTCGACTTATAATAATATTGTTACTCCATATTTAGAGGCTAATATTGGTACTGCTATTCTGTTTACAGAGTGGTTTGAATTTAGAGCAGGTCTACATTATAAACTTAATTGGGCAAACAATACTAAAACTGAAAGTTATAAGCTTCAAGAAGGTGGAAAATTAAGCGAATATAGCTATGCATTTACATCTCAGTTTGAAGTTTACAGTGGATTTGGATTTATACTTGGCGAAGATTTCTTCATTGATGTATTTATCGCTGCTGGTAACTTCATAGATGAAGATAATGATGCATTTCAGAATGTAGGTAATGCTACAGCTAATACATTTGATTTGTTTGACATAAGAAATTATGGTGTACAACTTTCATACAGATTCTAGCATTGGCTGTGGCTTAAGTAGCACATTGTAAAGATATCTAACACTTATATATATTTGTGTTTTCTATTGCATTGCGATGTACAACTTAAACGACATGCATATAAAGAGCTCTAGTTTTTAATTAAGCTAGGGCTTTTTTATATCATAAATCATCAAGGCTCATAATTTATCAAGCAAAACTAATTATACAACTATTGAATATTCTTAAAGTATAATATAAAGTATGTTTAATTTAAAGAATAAAATAATATATAGGAAACAAAATGAATAAGAATAATTGTGAATTCAATCAAGAAAAAATTACTGCTATAGGCGATTATGTACGCTACCTTACTTTAATGTCTATTCAAACATCAAAGAGCGGTCATCCGGGTATGCCACTGGGTTGTGCGGATATTGGTGCGATACTGTTTCATGATATACTCAATTATAATAGTGAAAAACCGTATTGGTTAAATAGAGATAGATTTGTTTTATCGGCAGGGCATGGCTCTATGTTCTTGTATTCATTTTTATATTTGGCAGGGTTTCCATTCTGCTTAGACGACTTATTAAATTTTCGTCAGTATAAAAGCATAACAGCAGGACATCCAGAATATAACATCAAAGAGGGTATAGAGGTTACAACAGGGCCGCTTGGTCAAGGTATTGCTAATAGTGTTGGTATGGCTATTGAAGGCAAAATGCTTGGCTCTAGATTTAATAAAAATGGATATGATTTATTTGATTATTCTATTTTTACAATACTTGGAGATGGCTGCCATATGGAAGGAATTTCGTATGAGGCTATGAGTTTGGCTGGTCATTTGAAACTGGACAATCTCATTGCTATATATGATGATAATAGTATTACGATAGACGGCAGTACATCTATTGCATTTACTGAAGATATACAGGCAAGGTATGAGGCGTTAAATTGGCATGTTGAGCATGCTGATGCAAATAATATTGAAGAAACATTTAATAAAATAATTAAACTAAAATCTATGAAAGGCAAACCAAAAGTATTAGTTCTCAAAACTACAATTGGTAAAGGGCTTGATAAATTAGCTGGTACAAATAAAATACATGGTGCCCCTGCAGGTATCGATGAAATAGCATATTTTATGTGTAATAGTAAATTAAAAGAATTCTTTGCTAAAAAATATAATGCTAAAAATATTGACGAAATGAAAAAATCTATCGAAAAGTCATTGGCTGAAAAAAGCCCACTTTTTGAAAATGAAGAAGTATTAGCATATATGAAAGAGAGTATTTCTGAAAATAAAAATCAATATAACAATTGGGTAGAAATGCTTGAGCAATATAAAAATGAGCATAAAGAAGAATATGCGATGCTAGAAAATCTTGAGAAAGGTATTATGCCGAGTGTTCTAAGAGATGCTTTAATAAATTATAAAATTTCAAAACCAACTGATGCTACAAGAAATATCGGTGCCGATGTATTTTCTATTTGTACGGATAAAATGCTTTCAATTGTTGGCGGCAATGCCGATCTTGTGGAATCGACAAAGGCTACGGTTAAAAATGATAAGTATATAGAAAAGTCCGACTTCACAGGGCGTAATATCGCATTTGGTATACGAGAGCATGCGATGGGGGCAATTGCTAATGGTATTGGAGCAAATAAACTTTTCATTCCATTTACATCGACATTTTTTGTATTTTCAGATTATATGCGTGCCCCTATAAGGCTTGCTGCTTTAATGAATATAAAACATTTATTTGTGTTCAGTCATGATTCAATATATGTTGGCGAAGATGGACCTACACATCAGCCTATTGAGCATTTAAATTCATTAAGGCTTATTCCAAACCTAACAGTGCTAAGGCCTGCTAGCGATATGGAAGCCGCATTCTCATATTTATACTTCTTAGAAAATGATAAGCCTGCTGTTATTATTTTGAGTAGGCAGAATATGGAAGAGAGTGTTATTGCAAAGTCTTTTGATAGAGAGATTGCTTATAATAATTTCAAAAATGGCGCTTATATATTCCATGAAACAAATAGTAATAAGGCTGATATTATTATAATAGCTACAGGTAGTGAGCTTGGTATATCATTAGAGGCGGCTAAAAAATTAGAGGTTGATGGAAAAAATGTCAGAGTTGTAAGTATGCCATCTATGGAGATTTTTGCAAATACTGATGATAAATATAGAGCATCTATTATAGGGACTGATGAGCCTATATTATTTGTTGAGGCATCCTCTTCTCGAGGTTTAAATGTTATGTTTGACAAAAGAATTACATCTATCGATATAGAGCAATTTGGAGTATCTGGTCCTGCTGATAAGGTAGCAGAGTATTTTGGATTTACTATTGACAATGTATATAATAAAGCAAAATCTATAATAAAATAATATTTCTGTATGGCTTGGTAATATAGTTGCAAATAAAGTATCTAAGTTATTTTTTGATTACTTACTTAATATAGTATTAATAGTTGGTGGGATAATAACTATATTAAATAAAACTGTTTGATTTACCGATTATTGAGTATTATAAAAAAATTCATTATTACTGGATTAAATATTTCTATGAAACAAAATATAGTATTATTATCATATACACAAAATGTAGAGACTGTGATAGCAACAGCGGCAAAAATGTGTTATAGTGGTTCAAATGTTACTGAACTAGCTGACAAAATATCAAAAGATGATATAGGTACATTTATACAAAAACTATTATCACTTGGTCATTTAAGTGCCTTTGAACATGCATCATTTACATTTGCAATTGAAGGTATATCCCGTGTAACAACGCATGAGCTTGTACGTCATAGGCTTGCAAGTTATTCACAACAAAGCCAAAGGTATATAAAAGAAAAAACTATTTTTGATTATATAACTCCAGATTCTATTGAAAAAAATGAAAAATTTAAAGCAAAGTATAATAAGTTTATGCAAGATTCATATAATTTATATAATGACTTTATAGAAAATGGTATAGCAAAAGAGGATGCACGTTTTGTTTTACCTAATGCCAAAGAAGCAAAAATTATTGTAACTATGAATGCTCGTGAACTCATGCATTTCTTTAATCTTAGAATGTGTATGCGTGCACAATGGGAAATTAGAAAAATGGCTACCTCTATGTGTGAGATAGTAAAGGCGATTGCTCCAAATGTTTTTTCTAATTCTGGGGCAAGCTGTGATACACTTTTGTATTGCCCAGAAGGCTCATTTTCATGCGGTAGATTTCCTACATTAGAAAATCGCTAGAATATTTATTTTAGATATTTTTTTATAATATTTATGATGCCTTCTTCATCTAAACCATATTTATGAAGTAGCTCTGCTCTAGTTGCTGTTTCTATAAATGTATTTGGTAAGGCATGTATATATACTTTTGATTTTATTTCATTATCGTTAATATTATTTTTATTTATAAGTTCTAGTATAGCACTTGCTATGCTGCCATATTCAATAGCCTCTTCTATAATGAGAACTTTATTATGCTTTTTAAAATATTTAATTAATGTTTCTTCATCTAGTGGTTTTAGTGAGAGCAAATTTATTAGAGTAAATGAAGATGTGTCCCCCATTTTTTCTAATGCCTTGTATATTGTATTTACAGTTGTAGAATAGCTTATTATGATAGCCTCAGAGCCTTCAGTTACTATATGGCATTTTCCTATAGATATATTTGTTGTTGTAATGTTTTTTGGATATTCATTTTCAATTTTATCTTTTGGATACCTTATCGCAAATGGGCTTTTTGTAATGGATGCAAGATTAAACATCGCCTCAAAATCTTTGTCATTTGTTGGGGAGAGTATTACAATATTTGGTATTATTCTAAGATATGCAATATCAAATATACCTTGATGAGTCTCTCCATCATCGGGTACAATGCCTGCTCTATCTATCATTATTATTATATGTAGATTCATTAAAGCTATATCATGTATTACTTGGTCATATGCCCTTTGTAAAAATGTTGAATATAAAAAAAGAACGGGTATTAGACCATTTATTGAAAGCCCTGAAGCAAAAGAAGAAGCATGCCCTTCTGCAATTCCAACATCAAAAAATCTGTCAGGATACTTATTGGCAAAATCTGTTAAGCCCGTTCCTGCAGTCATTGCTGCTGTTATTGCAACTATAGATTTATTAATTAATGCTTCATTGATTATAATATCACCAGCTACAGATGAAAATGTTTTAACTTTATTTGATTTTAATTTACCAGTTGATATATGAAAACTACCTGTTCCATGAAAACTTTCAGGATGCTCTTCGGCAGGCTTATATCCTTTGCCTTTTTTTGTATTAATTTGTATGATAATAGGCCCATCTACTGATTTTACTTGATTAAATATATTGGCTAATTCTTTTATATCATGTCCATCAACAGGACCAAAATATTTGAATCCCAAATCTCTAAATATTATGCCAGGTGCTATAAAATTTCTAATAGAGCCTTCAAGCCTACGAATTATTTCATTTGCTGTATTACCAAATGGGAGTATACCAATAGCCTCTTTTATTTTTTTTGACATATCTTGTACATGTCTATCATTTATTGTATTATTTAATGATTTTGAAATACCACCTATATTATTACCAATAGACATCTCATTATTGTTTACTATAACAATTAAATTATTAGGTATATGTGAGATATTATTTATAGCCTCAAGTGCAAGACCGCCTGTCATAGCACCATCGCCTATAATAGCTACAACAAAATTTTTTGAATTATAATATTTATTAGCAACTTCAACACCAAGTGAAACTGAAAGTGATGTAGAGGCATGCCCTGTTTCTGCAATATCATGCATAGATTCTATACGTTTTGGGAAACCAGATAATCCATCTTTTTTCCTTATGGTATCAAATTCTTTTAGTCTGCCTGTAAGTATTTTATGTGTATATGTTTGATGACCAACATCAAATATAAATTTATCATTAGGTGAATTAAATATATAATGTAGCATCATCGTAAGTTCAACAATACCTAGATTACTAGCCAAATGTCCGCCATTCTCTGATACAGTATCAATGATAACATTTCTGATTTCATCTGCTACAATATTTAGTTTGTCAATATTTATTTTTTTTAAATCATCAGGGCTATTAATATTACCCAAGTATTTTAAATCATTTGTATTATACATATTAAAACTTTATTATATATTATAGCATATTTTAAAAATAAATATATTTTTTATTTATACCTTTCTTTAAATATTTTAATTGTATTATATTCGTATAATACATTACTAGCATATTCGATACCCTTTTCTCTAATACTATCCATAGTACCAGCATTATAATGTATTAAAGCCTCTTCAACATTATTATTATATATATTTATTAGTTTTGCTAGAAATATAGCTCCTATCATAATATTCTCTGATGGATTATATTGATCTAAATCATAGCCAATATCTTCTAATACGATAGGTTTTATCTGACAATATCCAATGGCATTGCTTGAAGATACGGCTCCTGGTATAAAGTCACTTTCTACTTTTATAAGAGATATTAAAAGCAGTGGGTCTAGGTCAAATTGGCCGCATATATCAAAAATATGTTTTATAAGGTTAAAATCTTGTTTATAATACATGGCAATATCTTTTATTATATCAATATTATAATCAACTTTTATATCTTTATATGTTGATATATCAAAATTTTGTGTGCCTAGTTTTAGACCAGACAAAGTAAATATAAATATAAGTAACAAATATTTTATCATGAATATCCCCAGCTAAAATAATTTATTATTATCTATTTAAAATAGACAACCCCCCGATTGTCAAGTATGATAGAATCTTAAACTGTATTTTAAATATATAATACTTATAATATATTGCAATAGCATCTATCAATATATAAATATCTGGCAAGTCTTATATATATCTAATTAATTATCCTATTTAAAAATTTTTTCCCTATTATATTCCAATCAAAATTATTTTTTATATATTCATAGCCTTTTTCATTTCTATCATCCAATGTTTCTAAAAAAGTATTTGTTATCATTTTGCTCATATCATTATATGAAAAGGCATTTATTTGATATGTATATTCTTCAAATTCTTTTAAATCGCCTATATCATTGCATATAACATATTTTTTCATAGCAAGTAGTTCTCTAATTTTCATAGACTGTCTGACATAGTTTTCTTTTATATCGCTATAATAAACAATACTCCTATTACTTATGGAGCTATAACGTATGATATCTTTATAGTCGATATAGCCTGTAAATACTATATATTCTTCCAGCCCCATTTTTATAGATAGATTTTTAAAATGATTTAACATATCTCCACCACCGATAACAACAAGTCTTATATCAGTGAGACCTTCTTCTATAGCCATCAAAAGTATTTCAAATATACTTTTTAAATCACAGGCTATATTTAAATGTCCTATATATAAAAGTATATTTTTATCAACAAGGCTATTTTGTATTAAAAAGTGTTTTTGCCAAATATCAAATAATTTATTATCATCTTCTGTTATTGGATGGAAATACTCTAAATTCACACCTTGTATAAGCTGGTATAATTTTTCCTCTGTTACAGAAAAATGTTCTATTATATATTTATGTAGATTATGACTATGATATGTTACAATATCTGCATGCTTTGGATATGGCTTTTGTATTAGAGAGCCAAATTTACCAATAAGCCCTTTTCTAAATGTATCCATATCATCTATATCAAATATTATTTTTTTTCTAAATATTATTTTTGCTATACACATATATATTGCAATATTTGGATATGGCTTGCAGCCTATGATTATATCAGATGGGATAAAAAGTATCCTTACATTTATAAATAATGTTATAATAAAATCTAGCATAAAAGGCTTTGTATTTATACCTTTGATATATCTAGCATTTACATTATTATTTTTTAATGAGGCAGCTATATATTTTGCCCTCAAAGCACAGCCAGTATTTTCACCTAGTGCAGATACTACAATTATATTTAATTTATTTTTTATTTTTTTTGACATAATTATATATAACTAATTTATATATCACTTTGTTTTAGTGGTGAATTTGATTTTTTTGCTAGCAGTAATTTTTTACCGATGACATTATTCCATTTGCTAACACTAATTTCGCTGCATGGTCTTAATGCTATAATATCACTTTCTTTTATAATATCCCCTTCATTCATATCATGCCTGAAATAGATACCTCTTTTGGCATAAACAAATTCAGACTTTTCTTTTTCGGTAAATATTTTTTCATTTTTTTTATCACTTTCAGTACCCAAAGCCTGCTTTACAATAGATTCTTCAATAACTTTATCATTATCATGTGAAAGATAAAATAATGGATTATCAGTATTTTGTATAATATATGCTTCTTTTATTAATTCTTGAAAGTCATATTGACTTATACTTATTTTATGGTCGCCATCTTCTCTAGTAGGCTCAATTGTGAAATGCTTTTCTATTATCTGTGCCCCAAGTGCTATAGCTATCTTTGGAGCCAATAGACCAATGCTATGGTCTGAAAAGCCTATTATATTGTTTGGAAATTGTTCTTTTAATGCAACTATTCTATTAAGTTTTAATTTATCAATATCAGTAGGATATTCTACTATACAATGTAGCAAAGCCACTTCATTATTTTTTAATATAGAAAGTGCATTTTTTATCTCTTCATTGCTAGCAAGCCCAAGCGAAAGAATTACAGGCTTATGTGTTTTAGAAATAGCATTTAGTAATGGTATATTATTTATATCACATGATGCAACTTTATATATGGCTACATTAATACTTTCCATATCATCTACGGATTCAACAGAGAATGGAGTGCTCATAAATATAATCTTTTTTTCGATAGCCCTAGCTAATATTATTTTATACCAGTTTTGTTTAAAAACTATATCATCCATTTTTGATAATGCATCTTTTTCTAAATTTAATATTTTACAATATTCTTCTTCTGCAAAAAGACTATCTTTAGTAAAAGACTGAAACTTTATAGCACTTATATTTGAAGAGGCAGCTTCATTGACATATGATAATGCATTTTGTAGCAAGCCATCATGATTTACCCCAACCTCGCCTATAAAAAATACTCCTCTATAATCAATAATTTCTTTTAATGAAAGTATACGCTTATTCATAATTTCTCCCTTTAATAATGAAACAGCTATAAGATATAAAAATATAGTTATTTTAGTTAGAAAACAAATCATATAATATTTTTAATTATAGTCAACTTATTGAAAAAATGTATGTAGTAGTTTAAATAAAAAAAGTGCACCATTTTAATGATGCACTTAGAAATTTATAGTATTATAAATTATTAAAAATAAATTCTTCCACCAACGTTTATGAATGCAGAGCCGCCCGCAATGCCTATGGTAGAATCTTTATTTCCAGAAACAAATATTCTACCGCCACCGCCACCTTCTACAAATATAGAGCCACTTACTCTTCCTTTTTGCTCTGTAAATAAAAACTCTATACCACCAAAACCACGGGGTTCTAGCATGAAAGGCTCTTCAAATAAATCTGTTTTTTTATCAATGCCATTATCACCACTATAAAAGGAAATACCAAAGTCGATTCCACCATATGTCCTGATTCCAAATTTGTCAGTTATTGGAGTAATACCTGCAAATATAATACGTTCTCTAAAACCAAGTATTCCATAGCCACCAGTACCAGAAGCAAAACCACCACCCATAACTTCTATATAGTTTCTTATAGAAAAATTACCCGTAGTAGTATTTTTTGAATAGAAGTTAAAACCAAAATCAAAAAAACCACCACTAATATCTGATGTAACAGTTGCACCACCACCGATAGATATTCCATTAAACTTAGAATAATCAAAATTATCTTGCGAGTATAATGCTGTAGTAGATAAAACTAGCGTAAAAATGAGTAAGCATAACTTTTTCATAATTTTCTCCTTTTATTATTTGTATATTGATTATACTATTAAGTATTATGTATGTCAATGTATTATGTTAGAAGTTGTAAAAAAATCCTCTAATTTTTAGTTTATTTTAGATCAAATTTATTACTCTCGAGAAGTTTATAATATATTAACGTTGCAATAGGCCAATTTGCTACACCTATAATAAACCATACAAACCATATACCATTCAATTTTGTTGTATAAAAATTTATTATAACTGTGATAATAGAAATTATTATAAAAATCATAATACTATTTTTTATATTTCTATATTTTTTTTTGCTACTATTTTTGACAATTCTTTTTTCATTTAAATATACCATATCATTAAATTGTACAGCATATACAACAAAAGTTGCAATTGAGAGGTTTATAAAGCCTAAAAATACGGTTTCATTTATGCCATTCAAAAATGGTATAGCGATAGAGAGCCGCCATATAGTTATAGCCAAGGCAAATATTATAATTGTAGATAATATATTTGTAAGTAGACTAATACGAGCATCATAGACCATTTTTACATCTGTTGTAAGCTCTTCAAAAAGGCAATCTATGTCGCCAAGAGATGCTATAGCTTCTTTTGCGGCATCACTATATTTGTAACCTTTTTCTTGATACTCTTCTGTTTTTATATGTATTGTATCTCTAAGTTCTTCAATTTGCTCGAGTACTTCTTTGGTATTTATATATTTACTTTTTAAATTATTACAATAATTATTTATTATATCCATTTTATTACTCCTTTATCTCTAAGAGTTTATCTATTATAAATTTTGCAAATTGCCAATTTTTTATATGTTGCTTAAATGCCTCTTTGCCATTATCTGTTATTTTGTAATATTTTCTTCTACCACCTTTTGTTTCATCACCCCAATATGATTTTAAGAGTTTTTGAGATTCTAGCCTTCTAATTGCACTATATAAAGACTGTGCATTAATTTCATATTCATTATCAGTTTTTTCTGTGATTATTTTTGAAAGTTCATAGCCATACCTATCTTCTTTTAATAGGCATTTGAGTATGATGGGCTCAAGATGTCCTCTTATTATATCGCTTTGTATTTCCATATGTTGGTTTATATTATTGTTTTAAATATTGTTTATAATAATAGACATAGTACAGCATATTTAATATTTTTTCATCTTTTTTATTTTAGCTTATTTATATAATTACACTATATTAATCTATATAATGGCGAGGGCAGCCTATATAATAGCATTCATAAATAATATCATAGTATGGATCTCTTGTGGGCTTTATATTATGCTTAAACACATCATTATAGCATTTATTTATTGATTCAAGCATCTCTTTTGTTTCAACTATATACTCTATTCTATCTTCATCTGTTTCCCAATCAGCGTCCTCAGTCCCATAGCTTGTATTATTTTCTTCTTCATGGATAGACTCTTCATATTCTTTAATAAGGCTTTTTAGTTTTAGATGAGCCTCTTTTTCTTTTCCAAGCATTTTAAGAGAATAAAAATATTGTCCTCGCCATGAAGCATCTTCTGAATACTTATTTTCATCATAATAATTAATGATATATTCAAAATTTCCTAATGTATATAGAAAGTCTGTAAGAGGCCAGTCGGCATTTGCATTGTAAAATTTGTCTGTGTTTGTATTTAATAATATTTCCGCAACTTCAGATGCTCTACCTGTTTCATCCATAAGTGCCAGTGTAAAGCCAAGTGTAAGTGCAATTTCAAAATTTAATTCTAGCTCTTCCTCAATAAAAGGGTAGGTATATATAGATTCAAGTATTTCTAATCCATCTTTATGTTTAGAACTTTTAAGTAAACTTGAGGCCTGACAATATAAATATTTTTTATTTTTTGATATTGAGTATGCAGTTTGAAACATTTCAGAGGCTTTTTCAAATAACTTATTTTCAAAATAGTACCAGCCTAGAGCATAATATGTTTGATAAAAACTAGACTTACGTTTGACTGCTTCTTCTAAAAATTTATAGGCTTTATAATTGTCTTTACTTTCTACATAGCCATAGTCATCAAAAATAAAATATGCATTACATGTTGCCCACATAGCATATTCATCATTAGAAAAAGTATCCCTATTTTCTTCATAATATTTTTCTAATGTAGCCGTTCTTTCATCGTCCTGGTTCATTCCTTCCATTACCATTGCTAATAAACAATAGGCAGAAATATTTTTGGGATTTGAATTAATACATGACTCTAAAATATTTTTATATGGCTCGCTAACATTATATACATCTATATGGCTACTAGTCGTTTGAAGTTTTTCGCTAATTTCTTTTCTTATGCTATCTATATTCATTTTTGTATGCCTTTTAAATTATGGATAATATTTTCATCTCTTTACTATATCAAAATACCACAACAAAATCAATTAGTTATCGAGAATATTCATGATATAAAATTATTATTAATTTAGTAATTATATTCTAATGAAAGTTCAAAAATATTTAACAGCTCATCACTAGTATTTAATGGTGTATTATATGTGAAAGACATATTAAACTGATCATCTATATTAAGAGTAGCCATTGTTATAAAATGCATTTTATAATTTGGTGAATGAACAAAAGAAGCAGTTAATGAAAATAGGCTGTCAAAAAATGAAGCATAAATGGCGATAGAATAAAAAGAATGACTATCTTCATAAAAGTATTCAACAACTGGCATTAACATATGGTTATCATATAGCCATGTATAGTTAATTCCAATTTGTGAATTTATATTGCTTGTTGAACTTCCTATATTATTTTGATTTATTAAGTCATATAAAATATTACCATATACTTTTATACCCGTGTTAAAAATATAAGAAGTTTCAAATCCTAATTTCAGATTATTATTGTTATCAGCCACATTATATTCATACTCAGCTATACCAAGCAATCCCAATGAAGATGTAGAATAATTAATAGAATACCAACCTAAATAATATAGCGGCTCTTCAAGTTTATCTATAGAATCAGTGTCGGGCATTAAGCCTAGCCCATGAGTAATATTGCCTTGATAAATATTAACTTGAGCATTATATAAAGCATTATAATTATCATTGAGCACACTATCCCCGATAAACATATATTGCCTGTTAAAGCCTTCACCAAAGTGAAATATTCTCTTTCCAAAATAAAGAGCAAAATTATTACCCACATAAGAAAAATAAATGTCTCCAAAGAAGAATGTTATTTTTGCTAATGCTTTATTATTTTTTATAATGTCCCCATTTTCAAATTTAACGCTAAAATTATTAGTAGTATATATTTTAAATGCAGGTTTAACAGAAACATAAAGATTAAAGCTAAGGTATTCAAAACCAGCATAAAATGATGTTTCATTACTAAAAATATTATTTGGGGCAAACTCAGAATCTTTTAAATCTATGTATGTAAAATCTGTTTCTATTCCAAAATTTGGTGTAATGCTTGCATATAATGGTATGCATAACAATAATAAAAAGAGTAAAGTTAATTTTATATATTTCATGATTAGTCTTCAAATAATGTAAATAGCCTACCCATATTTTCACTTCTAAAGAAAGATATCGATATATTAACAGACTCTATTTTTGTCATAGTATAAACAGTTATAATATTTTTGTTTATTATTAAATTATGAAATTCCATTCTGCTAAATGCCTTTTGTCCCGAAACAACACCTATTTTATAAATCCCTCTTTTTACTTCCTTTCCACTATTGTCGAGAAAATCAATTGTATAGCCAAATGAAGCCCTCTTGAGTATAGCCTCATTATATGCAACATCTCGCCTTATTCTTTTTAAATACACTTCATCATCACTTATTATATTTTTAACTTCATAATCTTTTAAATAATCAAAACTCATAACATCGCTTGTATTGGCAGAGCCTGTTACTGTGTAGTTGCCAGATATTTTCATGGCAGATTTTTGATTCTTGCCCTGTATGAAAAATCCTTGATTATTGGCAAGAAATAGTGATTTTGTATTTTTGGCTGTAAAGTATAATAAAGTATAGTCTTTGCTTTTAATCATCTCAAAAGGGTCAGGACTTTTTACACCATCTTTTATATTAATTAGACTGCCAGATATTTTTATTTGTTTATTATCACCTGTATACATATTAGCAAATTCTAAAAATAGATTTTGGCTGAATAATCCTTGTATAGATATAAATGAAAATATCAGAATGACTATTATTTTATACATATTTTATAACCTCTATAATTTTTAATTTTATAACTTTATATACAGGGTACACAGCGGCAAGTAATGAAATAGCTAATACCCATACAAATATAAATAGGCTATCTTTAACTCTAAGAATGAGACTAAAAGGATAGCCTTCCGAAGCACCGGGAGGTGTAAATGTTATATCCATATTATTAAATATAGTCGCACTTACATATGACATAATAATAGCGACTACTGTACTTACAATAACTAACAAAATTATCTCTGAAAAAAGTAGTAGAGTAACATTTTTTATATTAATACCTATTGCCCTCATAGTTCCAAACTCGCTCAAACGTTCGAGAAAATTTGTCGTAAGGGTTTGCATAATAGAGAAAAACACCAAAGCACTAAGTATTATAAGCACTATAAAATAATTATTAGCATTCATATCAAGTACACTAAGCATAAATTCATTTAAATCTTTCCAGTCTTTGGCTTCATAAGGCATATCATTTGAAGCAAAATATTCATTTAAATTAGTTTTTATTTCTCCCGCTTTATTATAATCTTCTAAATATACAATCAAATTATTGGCTGAGCCATTTTCAATATTAAATACATTATATATTGCAGGCAGTGGAAAAAGTGTTGCTGCCCCATCGGCTTGACTATTAAAAAAAGATACAGAGCCTACAGCCAAAAATGATCCCAAGCTTATTCCGTCAAAGTCAGCCATTACATTTAGGTAGGTTTCTTCATCATAAGATACATTAAGGTACTCTGCTAAGTCAACCCCTAAAAGTAGAGTATCAGTATCATCATTAAATAAAGGAGTACCCTCTTTTAATGATAAACCTTTTAGCATTCTCGATACATCTTCATATGCACTACCCATAAAAAATTTACTTTTATTCTCTGTTCCAATAATACCGCTCACATTCAATTTTTTCTGATAGGCAGAAACATCATCATAGCTATCAAGCTTTTCACTTATTATTTTTATATCGGAAGCATAGAGCATATTTTCTTTTTCACTGTTTACATCCCAATGCGATTTATCCGCTATTACAACAGAACCATTAGCCTCAGTAATCCCCAGCATTATTCCATCTTCTGCATAGTTATTATATCCGCTTATAAACATTAAAGAACTGAAAGCGGCAACTATTAATACAATATTTAATATTGTTCTTGTTTTGTTATACCAAAGATTATCCCATGCTAGTTTTATTATATTCATTTTACTGCCTCCAATATTCCATCTTTCATAGTGTACATTGTGTCGACATAGTCTTTTATTGCCTCGTCATGCGAAATAAAAAATCCTATTCCATTTCTTTTTTTAATAGCAGTTCTAACATAGTCATATATAAACTTACTAGTATCACCATCAAGGTTTGCACTAATCTCATCGCCTAAAATATATGGGGCTTCTGTAACCAAAGCACGAGCAATGGCGACACGCTGCTTTTGTCCGCCAGAGAGTTGTTCGGGCTTTTTAGTTTTTAAATCAATTATATTTAATTCTTCTAATATATTATTAACTTTTGTATTTATTTTTTGACTATCATATTTCATAAAACGAAGCGGCAAAGCGACATTGTCAAATACAGTTTGTGTTTTTAATAATTCAAGCGACTGTAGTATTAATCCTATATTATTGAGTCTGAAGTAACTCCTCTCTTTGTCATTTAATGCAGAAATTTCTTTGTCGTCCCAATAGACATGACCACTTGTAGGAACATCTATACTTGCAAGTATATGAAGTAGAGTAGATTTGCCAGCACCTGATACTCCGCTCACCCAAACAATTTCACCATATGCAATCTCTATATTAATATTGTCGTTTGCTACAATATCATAGTATTTAGTTTTATATTCTTTACAAATATTTTCAGATTTTATCATATTATATTACTCCTTATCCTTCATTATCAAAATTAGCGATACTATCAAAATCGCTTCCCTTAGCACTTGCAAAACCACTTTCACCCTTCGCATATGAGCTTTTAAGCATATGAACAAACATACCATCTGGATACATTTTTTCTGCTTTTGCTAACTCATCAAATGCTTTCTGAGTTTCATTGATTCTCATGTACATCATAGATTTATATATGTATGTTCTAAAAACCATATATTCTGGCAATCCATTTTCAGCATTTTCAAAAAATGTTAGACTTTTTGAATATTGATTGTTATGCATATAAAATACTGTCATGGTATTAGATATAGCATATAAAGCACTTGCTCTTTTATTATTAGGATTTTTTAGCAAAGCAAGTCTCGAATATTCTGATGCATCCATAGCAATAAGAAACCAGTATGCATCATCATTAAACATTGCTAATGGAATTAATGAGTTGCCAAAATCAGAGAATGAAGAATAAATATTTGAGTTTAATTGCCCATTCCAGAAAGCCTTACTTTTTCTTATATTTTTGTATATATCTTTGAGGATAATATAGTCTTCTTCAAAAGTACCTGATGTTATACTTGTTGCTGCCCAAAGTGAGTAGGCTTCAATTTTTAAATACATTTTTTCTTTATCTGTCAATGCATTAGAGCTTTCAATATTTTTAATAATAACCTTAGCTTCACTTGGTCTTACAAGCCTTGAGCCAGAATAAGATTCATTATTTTTTATGTCTATCTCTTTTAAAAAAGCCTGTGCCTCTTCTGAAATATTAGCAAATAATGAATATTGAGATACACTCAAAATTATAATCATTATAAAATATTTTTTTAAATCAGTCATAAATTTTCCTTTTAAAAAACTATTTACCAAACATATATTTATTTTCATCATTCATAGATTTAACACGATTAAAAAAATTACCATCTGGGAATATTTTTTCTGCGAGTGTCATATATTTTTTATAGTTATTTTTGTCGCCAATTTTCATATAAGCTTGTGATAGCCAAATATATACAGCATGTTTCTGCCAATTTTCTTTTGCATTTTTTTCTGCTTTTTGCAATATTGGCATCGCCTTATCAATCCCCCCGCCATACATTTTTGGTGTGAAAGCAGTAAATAGAGCACTACCAAGCAATGTTTTAAAATTATTCGGCTCTGTTTTTAATGATTTTTCATATAGCTCTCTTGATTTACCAGAAAGTTTAATTACATCTTTCAATGTGGAATATCCTATTAAAGTACTCATTAAATCAGCTACTGATGTCATATAGTCGGCATTGCTTTCAGAGAGTAGAGGCTCATTTTCGGCAAGTGTATTTTTTAGCATACTATGTATTTCTCTTTTGGAATCAATATGCATATTTGCTTTCATAATGACAACAATATTTTTATAGGTTTGTTTTTCAATCTTTGAAGTACCACTATTTATAGTTTTATCCATTGCGGTATATAAATTTTTAGTATCGTTAGTATTAGAGTTTGAATACCAGTTGTTTTGTAGGCTAGTCATTTCTTTACTATAGCTAAAAGCTAGTTGCGTAGAAACTAAAAGTATTATAGCAAGCAAAATGAATTTTTTCATTTTTTATTCCTTTATTTAAATATTAATTAAAATCTATGCATGATAGGTGTTATAAGTATATTTAATACAACATTTTCTAATTGATCAACACCCACTGTAAGTTGGAAAGGTGTGCCAAAAAAACTATAACCGATACCACCACCAACTACATAAAGCATTTGTCCATTATCAAAATTTTTATTAATTTGCTTACCATAGCCTATATCGCCAAAAACAACAAGAAATATGTTATTAAATCCAGCAGGTAAAAATCTTAAAAAGAATTTATACTCTACATGAACATATGATAGGAAGTCTAATAAATTATTATAATCTGAATTATTACCTGTGAGAGGTATCATCATTAAATCATATAAATAAAGAGAACCTATTGTATATTCTCTTGTTGAATCTGCAAAGTATGCTGAATACCGTATTGCAGGCATTATACCAAACTCACCCCAATAATGAAAGAATGTATATGGAATTCTTGCAAAGAATGAATATGTATGCTGGTCAGAATACGGAAGAGATTGCACACCTACAGCAGTATCAAAAGATAGGGTGTTTTTTGCATCAACATGAAGCAAGGCAGATAGAGATAAATTTTGTTTAACTTGAAATTTGTTAACTAGATTTCTACTTTCAATCTCTCTAGTATAACCATTGCCAACATCAATATTATACGAAATACCAACATTTTCAAAATAGTAGCCAATTTTAAATCTCCCTAGACTCTCAAGGTTTTTGTATTCATAGCCATCACCAACTTCGGGTATCAAGCCCTGTTTAAAACCTATCTCAAAGAAAAATCTTTTATATCTATATTCCATTTTAGCATCGGCATATAGAGTTATTGCATATAAACCATACTCATAGCTTAGTCCAACTATTGGAACAAATAACTCGGAAGAATCATTTCTATATTGATAGCCTATATTTGCAGAAAATGGAAAACCAAAATATTGAAAGTCATAATAAAATTTAGACACCTTGTAGTCTTCAGTTGTTTCGGGCTCTTGTGCAAATGCTAAGTTTGAAAGTAATACAAAAATAATTAATACTAAAAAACTATGCTTAATATTATGATATATTTTATTTGACATAATTATATTATAATCCAATGTATTATGTTTGTCAATATACTATGTTAGAAAATGTAAAAAATTCTTATTTATTTGGTATCAAATTTATTGCTTTCTATAAATTTAGAATAAATTGAAAGACAAATAGGCCAATTAGATATCCCTATAATAGGCCATGGGAACCAGATAATTTTAAATGATGTTTGATAGAAGTTCATTATAATCATTGCAATAGAAAATATAATAGTTACGATAACGGCAGTTTTTATACTTTTTATTTTATCTTTTGCGTCAATTTTTATTACTGATACTTTATTTATATTCACAATATATTGAAATCGCATAAAAAAAACAATCATAAATGCAAATATAAGTTGCCAATATCCAAACTTCACTGTTGGTTTGAATGCATATAAAAATGGTATAAATTGAGCTAGTATAGATATAATCGTTGCGACAGAAAACACTACCAAAGCTGATATTATATTTGCCAATACCATAGCTTTTCCTTTATAGATAGTTTTGACATCTGTTGTAAGCTCTTCAAAAAGGCAATCTATATCACCAAGAGATGTTATAGCTTCTTTTGAGGCATCTTCATATTTATAGCCTTTTTCTTGATACTCTTCTACTTTCATATATAGCGTATCTCTAATCTCTTCAATTTGTTCTAGCACTTCTTTTGTATTTGGATATTTATTTTTTAATGCATTGCAAAAATCGTTTATACTCATTTATTTTACTCCATTATATCTAATAGCTTTATATTATAAATTTTACAAATTGCAAATTTTTTTATATAGCTATGTATTTTCATATCTTAGAATATATTTTTATTTTAAGCATTATATCTAATAATACATTTTTTATATAGTGTTATTTATACTATACTTATATATTTTAAACTAGTTGAGGGTTAAATTAATAAAATGGAATATGCATTAAATATATGGGAGTGTTATTCATGGCAAATATTTTTGTAAAAGAATCTATTGATAATTTTAAAGGGCTTACATCTTGCAAGGTTACATTCAGTGTAGATAATAAAAAAATTATAAAAAAATTAAGATTTTATTTTTCATATATTAAAGAAATAGACTGCTTGTATATTATAAGCATAGATTTTATATCTATGGAAAAAATAACGGGCTGGAGCAAGATAGAAGAAAAAGGGCACTTTGATGTAGTCGATTCTATAACAAAAAACATATCCCCCCAGTTAGATTTCTATGTAAATTATTATAAAAATAATTTTAATGAAAAAAAAGCATTATCTAATATTAATAGAAATATATCTAAATCATTAATATTATTTTATCAGTATATTAAAATTAAATCTAAAATAAACTCTTCTATCAAAAAATTAAACAATAAAAATATTAAATTGCAAAATAATAGTTATGAAGAACAATATAATAATATTATTTATATTTAATAAAAAATGGACTAGATAATGAAAACACTATGTTATTTTAAATTCCTAAAATATTGTGAAGAACATGGCTGTGTTGTAACAAGAAATAAATATAGCGTAAAATCTGTAAATATATGTTTAAAAGAAGATACTGATAAATTTGTTTCTTTTGCAATAAATAAGCCGCCTTTTACACCTCATGACCTGCAATATTTTTTAATGGCATTTAATAAATATAAAATACTTGATTATGGTAGTTTACTAAATGAGTGTGAAGAAAAGGTTACAAGTATATGCCCTATTACTGAATATGAAGAAAAATTTGAATATATATCTATAACAGGATACCATTCTTCATTTGATTCTATCAAGTAAGTTGCGACATTTATAATATTTATTACTATTCTAATAATATCTAACTAATACTTATTCATACTAATTACTAATTAGAAAACAATACTGAAAGAGCTTGCATTATTATATAGCATATATATAATATCTTTCATAGAGTAATTGTCTACATATATATGTATATAATAGACTCGTATATTCAGATAATATGGATAAATATATATAAAGAAGCAATATTCGGAGGATTATAGATATGAAAGCATATAAAGCAGGAATTGATATAGGTTCTACAACAGCTAAAATGGTTGTTTTTGATAATAATAATAAAATGATTTTTTCAACATATGTTAGACATAATGCTGAAGTTAAAGAGACTTTATACAAAATACTTGAAAGTTTTATTAGTAAAGAAGGAGATATTGAGTTATCTATAGCTATAACAGGTACAGCTGGGATGGGTATTTCTGAAAAAATACATATAAGCTTTGTACAAGAAGTTATAGCATCATCTACAGCAATAAGGAAAATATATCCATATTGTCGTACACTTATAGACATAGGTGGCGAGGATGCAAAGATAATATTTTTTGATGAAAATTTCAAAGCTGATATAAGAATGAATGGTAATTGTGCTGGTGGGACAGGTGCATTTATAGATCAAATGGCAACACTTTTAAATGTAGAGCCTTCTAATTTATCAACACTTGCATCAGAGGCAACACATACATATCCAATGGCCAGTAGATGTGGTGTATTTGCAAAGACAGATGTGCAGACACTTATAAGCCGTGATATACCAAAAACAGATATAGCAAAAAGTATATTTAATGCTGTGGCACTACAGATTGTAAATACACTTGCTAAAGGCTCTCATGTAGCACCAAAATTATTATTTACAGGCGGCCCACTTACATTTTTACCAGAGCTTAGAAAGGCATTTTTAAATATTCTTAAATGTACTGAAGAAGATGTATACAATGTAGAACGAGCAGAGCTTATAGCTGCTATTGGGGCTGCATTCAGCGAAGAAGATGATAAATCATTAATAAAAGCAAGCGATTTATTGAATCTTGTAGGTTCTATAGCAAATCATAGAGAGAATGAAGAGTTTACTAGTAAATCATTATTTTTAAATAAAAAAGAGTTTATAGAGTGGAAGGAAGAGCATCAAAAACATAAAGTAAAATCTATATCGATTAATGAGCTTTATGGTGCTAGATGCTTTTTGGGTATAGATTCTGGTAGTACAACGACAAAGGTAGTGCTTATAGATAGCGAGGGTAAAGTTGCTGCAAAGGATTATAGAAATAACAATGGTAATCCTATTAATGCTGTCAAAGAGGCATTGCAAAAAATATCTGATGAACTTGGTCGTGCTGGAATACATGTGTATCTTGCTTCATCTGCTGTTACAGGCTATGGAGAAGATTTAATAAAAGCTGCATTTAAGCTTGATTATGGTATTGTTGAAACGATAGCACATTATAGAGCGGCAAAAAGTTTTGATGATAATGTATCTTTCATATTAGATATTGGTGGACAGGATATGAAAGCTATATTTATCAAACATGGCATTATAGAAAATATAGAGATAAATGAAGCATGTTCTTCTGGTTGTGGCTCTTTTATAGAAACATTTGCCAGAGGCATGGGTCATACTACTGCAAAATTTGCGGAAATAGCATGCGATAGTAAATCTCCATGTGACTTGGGCTCAAGATGTACTGTTTTTATGAATAGTAAAGTAAAACAATCATTACGTGAGGGTGCAAGTGTTGCTGACATTTCTGCTGGTCTTGCAATGAGTGTTGTTAGAAATTGTTTTACAAAGGTGTTAAAGATAGCTGATGTTGCTGTTTTGGGAGAGAGTATAGTTGTGCAGGGTGGGACATTTAAAAATCATGCTGTCCTACGTTCTGTAGAGAAATTTTTGGGTAAGAGTGTTATAAGACCAGATATATCTGAACTTATGGGTGCATATGGTTCTGCCCTTGTTGCATTAGATAGATATAATAAGCAAAGTGAGCATAAGGAATCTACTTTTGTAGGCTTTGATAACCTTGCTGCTGCAACAAATTATACTAGAAATCAGCTAACTTGTAAGGGCTGCGAAAATAACTGTGCTATAACAAGATTAAAATTTGATGATAATAATACATTTTATACAGGCAATAAATGTGAAAAAATATATAGCAATATAGGGAAAGCAAGTCGTCATATAGGTCTTGATATAACACAAAAGAAACTTGACATCCTTTTTGATAGACCATTTGTACCAGATAATATAAAGTCTAATATAGTAATTGGGATACCTCGTGTACTCAATATGTATCAAAATTTTCCATTTTGGGCTACATTATTTACAGAGAGTGGTTTTCAAATAAAATTATCATCACAATCAAGTATGGCGCTCGCCGAAAAAGGCTCGGGCACTATTATGAGTGATAATATATGCTTCCCTGCGAAGATAGCTAATGGACATATATATGACCTGATAGAATCAAATGTTGATCGTATATTTTATCCATCAATAATCCTTGAGGCGGATGACCAAAAAGATGCTGTCAATAGTTTTAACTGCCCCGTAGTTACAGGCTACCCAGATGTTATTGATAGTGCTATTGACCCAACACATAGAGAGGGGGTACCATTTGATGCCCCTAGTATAAGTTTTATTAATGATAAAGTTTTACTTAAAGGATGTAGTGAATATTTTGTAAATAAACTTGGTGTCGATAAAAAAGTATTTAATGCGGCATTTAAGGTAGCATTGCTCGAACAAAAAAAGGCAGTGGCAGATATAATCAATGAGGGAAAAATTATACTTGAAGATAGTAAAAAAAATAAAACACCTCTCATATTACTTATAGGCAGGCCTTATCATATAGACCCACTTATAAATCATAAAATACCTGAAATCATAACATCATTTGGTATCAATGTTATTACAGAGGATGTTATCGAAGGGGAAGAATCTTTACATGATGTACAAGTTCTTACACAATGGGCTTATCCAAATAGAATGTATAAAGCGGCATTATGGGTTGCAAAGCATGATACTAGTTTTTCAGTAGAAGCAGTTCAAATGAATAGCTTTGGTTGTGGTCCTGATGCGACTACAATTGATGAAATAAAAAGTTTATTAAATTCATATGGTAAAAATCCAACTTTAATCAGGGTTGATGATATTGCAAGCCCGGGTAGTATTCGATTACGTATACGTTCACTTGTTGAAAGCATGAAGATGAAAGAAAAAAATAATGATGTAAAAAAACCAAGTAGAATGCTCAATAAAATATTTGAAAAGTCTGACAAAAAAAAGATGAAAGTAATAGGCCCTATGTTTTCAGAATTTTATTCACCGTTAATAGGAACGCTTATTGCGAAAAATTATGACTTTGAGACCCTCCCAGCACCAGATATAGAATCTGTTGAACTTGGACTAAGATATGCAAATCATGATATATGTTATCCTGCTACAGTTGTTATAGGCGATGTTATAAAAGCACTTAAAAGTGGTAAATATGATCCAAAAAATACAACAGCTGCAATATCACAAACAGGTGGACAATGTAGGGCAAGTAATTATGCATTTTTAATGAAGCGTGCTTTAATTAATGCTGGCTTTGAAGATGTGCCTGTAGTTACAGTAGGTCTTAGAACAATAAATAATCAGCCTGGCTTTAAAATTGCTAAGTGGGACCTTATGAAGCAAGGGCTTGTAGGGCTACCATATGCTGATGCGATTGCAAATATGTATTATTATTCGGCTGTACGTGAAGTAAAGCAAGGCGAATCTAGGGCATTGGCAGAAAAATATATACATTTACATCCACATAGTTTTAACAAAAGAGAGACAGATAAAATGTTAGGCAAAGCTGTCAAAGAATTTAATATGATAGAAACTAATAATGGAGTATACCCAAAGGCGGGTATTGTTGGCGAGATATATGTGAAGTATAATAATTTTTCAAATGGATATACGGCTGATTGGTTAATGAGTAGGGGTATTGAAGTTGTGATTTCTCCACTTCTCGACTTCTTTATTCAAAAAGCCATAAGTGCTCAGGTGAATTATAAAAATCATACAAGAGATATTAGCTATTTAAAATATAAGCTTGCACAATTTGGTGAAAAAGTTATTGATAAAAGGATTGATAGCTTAAATAATATATTAAGCGATTTCAAAGGTTTTTCTCCATTTCATCATATAGGGCATATTGCAGAAAATGCCAAAAAGGTAGTTGCGATGACTAATCAATTTGGTGAGGCTTGGTTGCTCCCCGGAGAGATAGCTACATTTGCAGAGGAGGGTATAAATAATGTACTCTGTGTACAGCCTTTTGGTTGTATTGCAAATCATATTATCGCACGTGGTATTGAAACAAGATTAAAAAAACAATATCCAGATTTAAATTTATTATATATTGATATGGATAGCGGTATTAGTGAAGTTAATACTGTAAATAGGCTTGAGTTTTTTGCAAGGAGTGCCAAAGATTCAATGAAGTCTGTTGATAAAACAAAAACTGAAAATGTTAGAGAGGTTGTCGTCATATAAATAATATTTTTTTGATGATAATTTATTAAATAAAATAACTTAATACTTGGGCTATGTTTCTCTATTTTTATAGTTTGAAAGCATAGCCTATTTATTTATTAGGAGTATTGCTATGGAACAAAATATTATAGATAATAATAAAATTATGGATATGCTAAATAAAGATATCGATACAAGTAGTTCACATATTGATGGCATTATTCAAAAAGCCCGTGAATTAAATGGTATTGATAGCAATGAGGTTTTATCGCTTCTCAAAACAGATGACAAAGATTTAATAAATAAAATATATGACACAGCAAAATATATAAAGCAAACTATATATGGCAATAGGCTTGTACTTTTTGCACCACTTTATATATCAAATTTATGTACTAATGAATGTTTATATTGTGCATTTCGCAGTAGCAATAAAACACTTGTTCGCAAAGCCTTAGGTCAAGATGCAATTAGAAATGAAACTAAAGAGCTACTTAGGCAAGGGCATAAAAGGGTATTGCTTGTTGCGGGGGAGAGTTATCCAAAAGAGGGGCTAGAATATGTATTTGAATCTATAAAGACTGTGTATGATACAAATCTAGACAAACATAATATAAGGCGTGTTAATATAAATATAGCACCACTGTCGGTGGATGAATTTACAAAACTTGCAAAATATAATATAGGCACATATCAATTATTCCAAGAGACATATCATGAAGAGACATATAAAAAGCTACATATAGGTGGGCTTAAAAAAGATTATGGCTATAGGATGCATGGAATGGATAGGGCATTTATGGGTGGTATTAAAGATGTCGGTGTTGGTGTGCTCTTTGGTCTTTATGATTATAAATATGAGATACTTGCATTACTTGAGCATATAAAATATCTTGAAAGGGAGTTTGGAATAGGCGTACATACAATATCTATGCCTAGAATTGAGCCTGCCTTGGGTAGTGATATCAGTATGTCGCCACCATTTGATATAAGTGATGATGATTTCAAAAAAATTATAGCGGTTTTGAGGATAGCAGTTCCATATACGGGGCTAATATTGAGCACAAGGGAAAATGCCAAAATGCGTACTGATGCATTTGAACTTGGCATATCGCAAATTTCTGCGGGCAGTAGGACAAACCCCGGCGGCTATACGCATGAAGAGGATAGTGAAGGGGATAATAATGTTGGGAAGGAAAGCCAGTTCTCTCTAGGTGACCATAGAAGCCTACATGAGGTCATTGAAGATGTAACGGCACATAATCATATACCATCATTTTGTACGGGCTGCTATAGGCTTGGGCGTGTTGGTAAAGATTTTATGGATTTGGCAAAGCCCGGTTTAATCAAGGCTCATTGTTTGCCGAATGCGATATTTACATATGCCGAATATTTGCATGATTTTGCAGATGATAGTCTCAAACAAAAAGGCTTTGAACTCATTGATAAAATGATTGATAGCGATATCGAAAATGAAAAGACGAAAAAAGATATAAGGGCAAATCTAGCCGAAATAGAAAATGGCAAAAGAGATATTTATTATTAGCAGATACTATATCTAAATAAAGTATAATAAAAAAGCACTCACTAATAAATAGTGAATGCTTTTTTATTGTTATCAGATTTAAATCTTTATAGTTTCAAACTATTTTAATTTAACTCCACTACCGTCTTCTACCCAAATATCCTCGCCGCCAGCTTGAGCATTCAACGCCTCTGCAAGTTCATTACCGTCAATTTGACCAGTAAATTCCTCACCTGCTATACCGCTAGGACCATATTCACCATTACCAACTTCAAGACCTTTGTTTGGTAAATATTTATTTTTTCCTTTAAGACCAACTGTTGGATTAGGACTTACAGTAATTGTTTTTCCAACTATTTGACCTGTTGTACCTGCATCACCATCAACATTACCTATATTAAATGATCCACTGATATCTCCTAATTCATGCCAAGCCAAAACTCCACCAACTTGTTCCTTTCCATCTATTGTACCCTGATTGAATACATTAAATGTTCTAGCGCTTACAGTAGTTGGCCAATCTCTTTTATTATCTGCTAATGAGTGGGCTGTTACACCACCAATAATGTTTCCATATCCACCTTCCACAATTCCTACATTGGCTGAATTATAACTATGTATAAGTTGACCATCATGTAAACAAGCAATAACACCGGCTACCCAATCAGTACCTTTAACAAGAGCCCCATCATTATATGCATATGACATATCGCCACCTAATATAGAGCCAGCAACACCACCAGTAGGTCTTGCATTAAACGGAGCATTAGCATTATTAACGATGGAAGCCTTTGATGCGGTCCCACCAGTTACTGTGAGAGGTGCACCAACAGATACTCTTTCTAGAGTAATCTTAGTAGCCTCAGTAGTATTAACTATGCTAGTTGTAGCGTCATCATTTGATGTTCTACCAACGCCTTTACCAACTATACCTCCTACAAATCCACCACCATTAACTGCACCACCCTCTACTCTTAGGTTTTTTATTGTTGCTCCATCTGCTACAAAACCAAATAGTCCAACACCTATTCTATCAGGCTGCTCAATCTTTAGATTTTTTATGATATTATTATCACCATTAAATGTACCACTAAATGGTTCACCTGTATAGTCTTTTGTATTATACTCACCATTTGGATCAGCTGTTAATGTACCTATCATAGGCCATTCTTTATTATCTAAATCGATATCTGTTTTAAGTGTAATGGTTTTATTTTTGAATGAATTTCCTTCATTTACTGCCTTAGCAAGCCAAGCTAAGTGTTCAGGCTCGGTTATCTCAAAACTGTCACCATCAGCACCTTCAGGTTTACTTTCTGTAGTACCATCCCATGTAGGTGTTGGATCAGAAGTTTCATCGTCTCCCTCTTTAGAACATGATGCTATGACCATAAACAAAAGAGAAAAAATCAATAACATTAATTTAGTTTTCATCTCGTACTCCCAATTAAAATATTTTATAATTATATGAGCCTATCTAATAAAAGGTATCATATACTATTTAATATAATGATAACAAATTAAAAGTCAAGCTATATATAGTATTTTGATTGCAAATACTAATGATAATATCATATTTTTTATTATAAAAGTTAGAAATTTACTTTATATATTACACATATAAGGTAATAATTATAAATGTAGCAATTACTGAAATTACACAAATAGCTAGCATTATTATACCACTTTTATTACTTTTCATGATGGAAACGCTCCTGTATTCTTAGATTAGATATTGTTAACTATATATGAATAGTCATAATACATACACAATTTTTATGTGGTATAATTTATTTATATGATATTAGAAAATATATATTTATTATTGATAATATAAACTAGTAAATATTGCTTTTTATTTAGTATTTTATTGACAAGGGGATAATAATTGATAGACTATATGGTATATGAAGATGTTTGTATATTGAATTATATAGACACTTATAAATTTTGGAGGACTTTTTATGAATGATGTTTATAGTCATAATATATGTGAATGTGCAGATAAGCCATTAAAAGAGTTTATAAGTACATTAGATAGAGAAATTGCTCATCACCGTGTTGAAGGACAGAGTGTGAAGTGTGGCTTTGGTTTACAAGGGATATGTTGTAGGTTATGCTCTAATGGACCATGCCGTATAACACCAGAGGGGCAGCATGGTATTTGTGGTGCGAATGCAGATACTATTGTCGCTAGAAATTTCCTGAGGGCAGTTGCTGCTGGTAGTGGTTGTTATATCCATGTTGTAGAGAATACAGCACTCAATCTTAGAAACACTGGTCTTAATAAAGGTACTATAAAGGGTAAAAATGCCCTCAATTCTTTATGCAAGAAATTTGGTATTGATGCTAGTTCTATGGATGACCATGAAAAATGTGTCAAAGTTGCAGACATGGTTTTGGCTGATCTATATGCTCCTGAATATGAAAAGATGAAATTGGTTGAAAAAATAGCATATAAGCCACGTTATGAAAAATGGAAAGAACTTGGTATACTTCCCGGCGGTGCAAAAGGCGAGGTATTTAACGGTATTGTAAAAAGCTCTACAAATCTAAATAGTGACCCAGTTAATATGTATTTACATTGTTTAAAACTGGGTATTTCTACTGGTTTATATGGACTTACACTGACAAACCTTTTAAATGATGTTATGCTTGGCGAGCCTGAAATAGTACAAGCTGCTGTTGGCTTACATGTTATTGACCCAGATTATATAAATGTAATGATAACAGGGCATCAGCATTCAATGATAGCCTATTTACAAGATAAAATGATAGACCCAGATGTTGTTAAAAAAGCACAAGATGCTGGTGCAAAAGGTTTTAAGCTTGTGGGTTGTACATGTGTCGGGCAAGATTTACAATTACGTGGTGTGCACTACAAGGAAGTATTTGCAGGGCATGCTGGTAATAACTTCACAAGTGAAGCAGTACTTTCTACTGGTGCTATAGATGGAGTATTGTCAGAATTTAACTGTACACTACCCGGTATAGAGCCTATTTGTGATGATTTAGGTATTGTACAAATATGTCTTGATGATGTTGCAAAAAAAGCTAATGCGGAATATATGCCTTTTTATGATAATGATGAAAAAGAGTTATCAGATAAAATTATAGATAAATTTATCAATTCATATAAAGCACGCCGTCCTAATGTTAAAATTAATATACCAAATCATGGTAATAAAGAAACAATAACTGGAGTAAGTGAGGGTTCATTAGGAAAATTACTTGGTGGAAATCTTCAGCCATTACTTGACTTAATATTGAAGGGAATGATAAAGGGTGTTGCTGGTATTGTCGGTTGTTCTAACATGACTGCCCTTGGGCATGATGTATTCACAGTTGAACTAACAAAAGAATTGATTGCTCGTGATATATTAGTTCTCTCTGCGGGCTGTTCTACTGGTGGTATAGAAAATTGTGGACTTATGACCCCTGCTGCTGCTAATTTTGCTGGACCAAATTTAAAAGCAGTATGTGAACAACTTGGTATACCACCTGCTTTAAACTTTGGACCATGTTTATCAATAGGACGCCTTGAGCTTGTTGTCGTTGAACTTGCAGAACTTGCTGGTGTCGATTTACCACAGTTGCCTGTAGTATTAAGTGCACCGCAGTGGCTCGAAGAACAGGCTTTGGCAGATGGATGTTTTGGTCTTGCACTTGGCTTGCCATTACATTTAGGATTGCCTCCATTTGTTACTGGAAGTAATGTTGCTGTCGATGTATTTACAAATCAAATGAAAGAACTTACAGGTGGGCAGCTTATTATAGATATGGAAGTAAAAAGTAGTGCTGATAAATTGGAAGCTATTATACTAGAAAAACGTTCTTTACTTGGTATATAGGAGAGAGCATTTATGAAAAGGATAATAATTAAAACCGATAAATGCGATGGTTGTCTAAATTGTTCATTTGCATGCATGAGTGCCCATAGAGATGAAAGTCAGTCTAAAGATGATTCATTTTATACACTCAATATGCTAAGCGAATCAAATCAATCACGCAATCATATAGATAGCGATGGCAAAGGTAGATATATACCTTTATTTTGTCGGCATTGTGATGACCCAAAATGTGTTGAGGCATGTATGAGTGGTGCACTTGTCAAAAATCTAAAAAGTGGTTATGTCGAATATGATAAAGATATATGTGGCAAATGCTTCATGTGTGTTATGAGCTGCCCATATGGAATGGCAAGTCCAGATAGACTTACAAATACCCATGTTGTAAAATGTGATTTTTGTAAGGATAAAGAGCATAAGCCTTCATGTGTAGATTCATGCCCAAAGAAAGCTATAGTTGTTGAGGAGGTACTATAATGAAATGTGTTATTATTGGAATGGGACCTGCTGGTATAGCCTGTGCTGAAACTTTATTACAAGAAGATGCAAGTGTTGAGGTTACAATTATAGCGAGTGATAAAGCACCATATTCGAGATGTATGCTACATTATTACCTTGATGGAGAGCGTAGTTTTGATAATTTAAATTTTGCTCCAAAGGGATTCTTTACAGACAATAATAGACTTACAGTTATGCCATCAAAAAATGTTAGTGAAGTAGATAGTGTTTTAAAAAATGTTATATTCGATGATGGTACAAAAGTAGGCTATGATAAGCTATTAATTGCAACTGGTGCAAAGCCATTTGTTCCCCCTATAGAAGGGCTTCATGATGCAAAAAATAGATGTGTATTTAGAGATATTGATGATGTCGATAAGATTATAGAAAATGCAAAACCAAATAGTAAATGTGTTATCGTAGGTGCTGGTGTTGCTGCCCTTGATGCTGCATATGGGCTACTTGAAAAGGGTGTTGATGTAAGCCTTATAGAGATGTTCCCTAGAATATCTCCACTTCAGCTTGATGATAAAGCAGCATATACATATCAAAAATTATTTGAAGAGCATGGTGCTAAGTTTTATCTTGGTCGCAGAGTAATATCTGTAGATTTAGATGAAAATAGCAATGCAACAGCTGTAAATACTGTATTTGCTTCTGCTGTGAGTTTTGATAATAATGAAAAAATACCATGCGATTTTTTAATTGTTGTTGCGGGTGTTCGACCAAACTTTGCTTTCTTAAAAGATTCTGGGATTCAAACAGATAAGTCAATATTAGTAAAAAGAAATATGCAGAGTTCAGATATCGATGTATATGCTGCTGGCGATTGTGCGGGGCAATCTGGAATTTGGCCTAATGCTAAAAATCAGGGTGTAGTTGCTGCAAAGAATATGCTTGGATGCAAAGAAGAGTATACTGATATTTATGCTATGAAAAATACTATGAATTTCTATGGACTTACAACACTTACTATTGGCAATGTTAATGTTGATGATACAAATTGTCAGTCGGATGTATATGAAGATAGAAATCTATACTATAGATATGTAATTAAAGATAATAAAATTGTCGCTGTTCTTTTGCAAGGTAGTATTGCAAGGATGGGAATATGGCTCCATATTATAAAAAACAATATCGATGTAAGTAAAATAAAAAAGCCATTACATAAGATACGATATTCAGATTTTTATAAGGTAGATGAGAAAGGTGCATTTGAATATGCGATATAGTATTAGATAATTCCAAATTAAATAATTCTAATATATTTATAAATCCATAGGTTTTAATTATAATAAAATCTATGGATTTTTTATATACTAAGCTATGAATAAGAATATATTTTACGAAAATTTAGTAGTACCTTCTAAAAATATAGGTGGATGTTGCAAGAAAAATAAAATTAGCAGCCCATGCTCCAACAATAGGTGGTAAAGATCCAGAACGTCCAAATGATACACCAAGCATAAGTATTGTATAGTATATCAGGGCACTTATTATAACAAATGCTAGACTTACGACCAAAACACTTTGTGTAGAAAATTTTGCAAATAATGTAGAGAGAACAACAATGACAAATGGTGCAAAAGCAAATGCAAGTCGGAATTGGAATTCTGTTTCAAGGTCTTTTGTATCAGTATTTATAGATTTTCTTATATCTATAAGCTCTTTTATATTACTAAATGATAGTGTTTCAAATCTTTTTTCTCTTTGGAAATGCCTAGGCTCTTCTTTTACATCAAGGATAAACTCATCATGTGTTCGTAAATTATATGCATCATCAATATTTGTTACTATACCACCCAGTGGAAAATTAAAATCTACAATGGATACATCTTTGGCAATCCATATATTTTTATTAGTATCCCATGTTGCTGTCTTTGCTTTAATTCTACTTTCATCATCACCATTGTTATCTTTTTTTAAGAGCACTAAATTAGACATTGTATCACTGACATTATTATATGAATCTATGTGATATACATAGTTATCTGAACCAAAAAAAAGTATATTATTTCGCTCTGTTGATGAAGACCTATGATATGCTATTTGTTCATGTACAAATGAAATTTCATTAAATGGGCTTACAATATATTCCCAATATGGTATTAGAAGTACGGATAGGCTTATAACAAAAATAAATAGTGGCGTAGCGAATCTAAATAAGCTTACTCCCGCATTATAACATGCTAGCATTTCTTTGTTTTTAACCATAGTGCCTAATATAAAAGTAGAGGCAAACATAGATGATAATGGAAATGAGAAGTAGGCATTATATGCTGCCCTTGTGAGGTGAAAGAATATAAAATTTTTTACTAGTTCTGGAAATTCAAAATAATGTTCCATTCTAGGAATTATATCTGCAAGTGTTAATAGCATTACAAAAAAGAATAGCGAACCAAAAAATATTTTTATATACTCGGAGACTAAATATTTATTTAGACGTTTCATTCAAATTTAGTCCCGGTTTCAGATGACAATTTTTCAAGTTGCTGATTAATATCAGTATATAATTCTTTTACTAAGTCAAGTAATATAGATGGTTTTGATTTGCTTGCTTTACCTGCCCCAAATATTTTACTGAGTTTTCTTTTAGCTTGTAAAAGTTCTTTGCCTCTAGCTTGTGGCTCTTCTATAAAAAATGAAAAAGTGGAACTAAGTAAGGCTGCCATATAAAGCATGCCTTCAAAGCCATAATTTTTATCTAAATCTGGTCCAAATGACTTGAGATTATCTGTTGTTTCTTTATCTGTTGACATTAAATCTATAGAAGAATTATAAAATTCTTTTGCCTTATATTGAAAGAGCGGTATTAAGGCATCAAAATTTTCAATATTATTTTCTGCAGCTAAATCTTCTAGTACCCAGCTTAGTCTAAGTGAAGATAGAGCTTTTTTAAATGTTGGAAATGATATTCCTTTATGCCAATAGTAGCTTGTTATAGCAAGGAAATATGAAGCAGCACCTGATAATAATGTTCTATTTTGATTAAAATCTACATCAGAGCCGAATAGGGCATGCATGTTTTTTTCTCTTGAGTTTTTATCATTAAGAGCTTCAGTAGCATCAGCACCAGATATATTATTAAAATCTTCACTAAATGAAGCATATAAGCATTGAGGGCATACTACAATTGAGTATATAAGAGGACACACGATCCCATATTTTTTTGTTTTTTCATATAATCTTCTTAAATCCTTTCTAAGAGAGCCTGCTATAAGCCGACCACCGCCTGTTAGAATTTGTTCATGGTAAAACTCTTGCCCACAGACGGGACATGAGCGGGGGCTTTTTTCATAAAATGTTATTTTTTTATCAGTAGCCACTGTTATTTCCATTTTTATTATTTTTCATAGAGTAGTACATTATATACTTAATCTTATTTTATATTATAAACAATATAATTTGTAATGTCAAATACTTATATATGTATATAATATTTATTTACGTGGTATTTTACTAAAATATAGATATTTTGTTTAAATTTTATGTCGATAATAAAATACTATATAATATTTTACTATCGACAATTTTAGAAATAAACTAAATATAATGTGATTTTTTTCCTATAAAAAAATGATTATATTGACTTTTTGTGAATAGGCGTTATATTATATATATTAAAATTAAAAGGAGTGAGAATCTTTTATATGGAATCTAAAAAGGAAAATGTAAATCTAGGTACTGAAGAGTTAGATATTCTTTTAGAAAAAGCAAAAGAAGCACAGGCTATATATGCAACTTTTACACAAGAGCAAGTTGATAAAATATTCAAAGCGGCTTCAATTGCTGCGAATAGAATGAGAATACCACTTGCAAAGATGGCAGTTGAAGAAACTGGTATGGGTATAGTTGAAGATAAAGTTATAAAAAATCATTTTGCTTCAGAGTTTATCTATAATAAGTATAAAAATACTAAGACATGTGGTATAGTATTTAGTGATGAGCCTGGCGGGATAAAACGTGTTGTTGAACCAATTGGTATTATAGCTGGTGTAATTCCAACAACTAATCCAACATCAACAGCAATATTTAAGGCCTTGATAACATTAAAAACTAGAAATGCTATAGTATTTTCTCCACACCCACGTGCGAAGAAATGTACTTTTGAGGCATGTAAAGTAGTAAATGATGCTGCTATAGAAGCTGGTGCCCCTGCTGGTTTGATAGGTTGTATAGCAGAACCTACAGTTCCACTATCAGCTGCACTTATGAATCATAATGATGTAAACATTATCCTTGCGACAGGTGGACCTGGTATGGTTAAAGCCGCATATTCATGTGGTAAACCTGCCTTAGGTGTAGGTGCTGGTAATACACCTGCTATTATTGATGAAAGTGCTGCTATCGAAATGGCTATAAGTTCTATACTTATAAGTAAAACATTTGATAATGGTATGATATGTGCAAGTGAACAAAGTATTGTTGCTGTAAGTAGCGTGTATGAAAAAGTAAAGAAAGAATTTTTGCTTCGTGGTGCTTATATCTTAAATGAAAAAGAAAAGCAAGCAGTCGGTAAAGTTATGATTATAAACGGTGCATTGAATGCTAAAATAGTAGGTCAACCTGCATATGTTATAGCTGAGATGGCTGGTATAAAAGTTCCAGAATCAACAAAAGTTTTGATAGGGGAAGCAGAAGAAGTCGATGTGAGTGAACCATTCTCATATGAAAAACTATCTCCTATACTTGGTTTATATAAAGCAAAGACATTTGATGAGGCAGTAGAGAAAGCCTATAAACTTGTAAAGTTTGGTGGTTTGGGTCATACATCAGTTCTGTATATAGATGAAAGTAAAAATAAAGACAAAGTAGAGAAATTTTATTCTACAATGCCTACAGGTAGAATATTAATAAATACACCTGCATCTCAAGGTGCGATTGGTGATATATATAATTTTAGATTAGAGCCTTCACTTACATTAGGTTGCGGCAGCTGGGGTAAAAATGCCACAAGTGAAAATGTTGGTGTAAAGCATTTATTAAATGTAAAATCGGTTGCATCAAGGAGAGAAAATATGTTATGGTATCGTGTACCACCAAAAATTTACTTAAAAAGAGGCTGTACAGAATTAGCTCTTAGAGATTATAAAGATAAAAAAAGAGCACTGATTATAACAGATCATTCACTTTATAATCTTGGTGTAACAAAAACTGTAACAAATATATTAGATGATATGGGTATTGTTCATAATATATTCTTTGATGTAAAAAGTGATCCATCTATAGATACAGTTATGAGTGCTCTCAATGAAGCAAATAATTTCAAACCTGATCTTATCATTGCTCTTGGTGGTGGTTCTCCAATAGATGCTGCAAAAATATTATGGTTACTATATGAAAATCCAGAGCTTAAATTTGAAGATATTGCTATGAGATTTATGGATATAAGAAAACGTATCTGTGATATACCTGAACTTGGAGCAAAGGCACATCTTGTAGCAATACCAACTACAAGTGGAACAGGAAGTGAGGTCACTCCATTTGCTGTTATAACTGATGATGAAACACATATAAAATATCCAATAGCGGATTATGCATTAACTCCTAATATGGCAATCATTGATGCCGATTTTGTTATGAGTATGCCTAAAGGTCTTTGTGCTGCTAGTGGTATAGATGTACTTACACATGCTGTTGAATCTTATGTTGCTATTACTGCTACAGAGTTTACACAATGTAATAGTATTGAGGCTATAAAGAGTGTTTCTAAGTATTTGGCTAAATCATACAAAGAAGGTTCTGAAAATCCTATCGCTAGAGAAAAAATGCATAATGCTTCAACGTTGGCTGGTATGGCATTTGCTAATGGTATGCTAGGTATTTGTCACTCAATGGCACATAAACTTGGTTCTGCATTTAATATACCACATGGTATTGCTAATGCTCTACTTATATGCCAGGTAATAAAGTTTAATGCAAATGACAACCCATTAAAGCAAGGGCTATTCTCACAGTATCATTATCCAGAAGCCAAAAAAAGATATGCTGAAATAGCTGACACTCTTTCACTTGGTGGAAAAAATGATGATGAAAAAGTTGCTAAGTTTATAGATTATATACAGCAATTGAAAAAGGATATAGACATTCCTTTATCAATAAAAGACTATGGTGTTACTCAAGAAGTCTTTGATGCTAAACTTGAAGAGTTAGTTGATCTTGCATTTGATGATCAGTGTACTGGTGCAAACCCTGTTTACCCTCTAATGAAAGAGATTAAACAAATGTATATTGATGGATACAATGGGGTTTGTTAATTAGTAATTAATAAACGATATAAATTTTTAAAGCCTATAGACTTGATAACTGAGTCTATGGGCTTTTTCTTACTACTGCATAGGCCTTAAGTAGCCCATTATAAATCTATCTAATATGCATATTTTTTATAATTGAATGCTGTTCTTCTTCATTAGTATCAAAATAGAAATTCTAATACATCTCAGTAGAAAACATGCTGGTTGTATCTGCAGTTGGCACATAGAATTTTCCAAAAGAAGGAATTACGGTCCAGTTACAACTCATAGATCCAGCACTCTTGATAATTGTATCAAAATTATTATATAATTTAATGAAATCTTTAGTTATAATATCATCTGTTTTTTTAACCATCTCATCATTATGATAGATGTCCATTTAATAGTCTGTTGTATCTCGAACTGCTTCCAAACAATCTCTTAAAATATTATGGTCTGGAAAACCAACTAAGTCTTTAGCATCCGTCTGCTCACGGCATAGCGTACTAATTTTTCTCAGTTTTATATAATGCACTATCGGTATCAAAAAATAGATTTTTCTCTAGATTATCATAATTACTTAATACAGGATTTTCAATCCAACCGGAAGTTTTATCAAATTTGATTTGACATCCACTCACATGATACTCTACATCAAACCATTATTTTAAGACTATATTCTTTTCTTTATTTTCAATAATTGAGGCATATTTACTGATTTTTTAAAGATGCCAGTGAAATATTTTTTTTGATACTCAAAACCCTATAAAACCATCTTCATTTCTATCCTCTGTTATTAGAGCAATTTCGTTATTTATTGCATCTTTCGATGCTTTATGAACAACCTCTTTTCAATTTATAAATATTTTACCAGAAACTATTTTTCTTTTGTCATATTTCATTTTTTAAATTTACTCAATACAAAGATTGGTGCTTTATAATTTAGGTCAATAGCTATGATATAGCAGTATTTTTCATTAAAAATCTAACATCATCAGTTTTCTTCCATCTAGACATGCTATCATTCCTTCTCCAACTTTCTTAATAATTCCCATATTTATAAGTGGCAAGAGATGCTCTGAGATGGCAGGTTTACTAAGATTTAATCCTTTAGAAAGATTACTCCTTGATGTTGTACCAATGTGATATATAGCATGAAGAATAATTTTTTGATTAACCTCTCTAACGTAAGAAGCATCAATTACTCTTTTTATAGTAGAATTCCTTATCTTTGCTATATACAGTTAATTTATATTTTATTCAAATAGTAATATTTTGACTAATAAAATGAATAAATTAACTAGTTATTAATACACTATTTTATATTCAAAACCATCTGACAGAGTTCTATTTCAAAAAGGGGAGCTTACACTAGTTGAAAGAAAATTATTCAAAAATATAGATGATGGCAATATAACTGTAGACACTTATTGGGACGCTTTTTTAATAGCGTCTGGTATAATTCATGATAAAGAGTTTAATAAATACAAAACACAAATTAATGAGCTAAGAGCAAGAGCACAAGAATATCTTGCAGATTATGCTAAAAAAGGCGAAAAAGTTTTAGGAAGAGAACTTCTTCTTTGGCTTCACAGCGATAAAGGGATATTAAAAAAGTATGTTAGTGGGGCAAAGTTTGCCAAAAACATATTTGACAAAGGCGACTTTAATTGTGTAAGTTCTAGTATAGTTTATGCTTTAATGTATATGGAGTTTGACTTTCAAGTTAAGGCAATAAATGTTCCAGATCATACATTTCCTATTGTCATAATTTAAAAAAAGAAAATTGATGTTGAAACAACACAGGCGGGTGGATTTAATTCTAACAATAGATATAAAGATAGAGAAGAGATTACAATAATGAGACTTATAGCTTTTGTTTTTGATGATGATTCTATAAGTAATCCTTATGAAGGTCTTGCAATATATAAAAAATCATATTAATTCGCCCCTCATGTCGAATTATTTAAAAACAATACTTTAATTTATATGAATAGAGTAGCTTTAGATAGTATGGAAAAAGGAAATTATGACAAAGCTATAAATTATATATTAGACGCTGAAAAGATATACCCTACATATGATTTTACAAGAAGAAATAAAATATATTACTATAATATAAGAGGACATACTTATCTAAGCCAAAAAGACTATCCATTAGCAATAAAAATTTACAAAGAGGCTATTAATGCGATGAAGACTGATACTGATACAGAACTGTTACGAAAAAATCTTAATGTAGCATATTATAATTATGCTTTAAGTGAAAATCGTTCTAAGAGATATAGTAATGTAAGCTCTATTTTAAATGAAGCATTACTGTTTTTTCCAAATGATGAGAGATTTATAAACTTAAAGAATAAATTACCTAAACAATAATAATTTATTTAAATCTTTCTAATATTTATAAAGTATTTTATATCTAAAAATAGTCTAAGATATTACTCCCTAAACAACATACTTAAATCTAATTTGAAATTATACGATTTTAAGATATAATACATTTCTAATAATAATTAATATAGAGGGATTTTATTTATGCAATTTAATGGAATAGAACTTGTAGATGGCGATATTATAAAAAAAGAAAATGGTAAATTGATAGTACCAAATAATCCTATTATTGGATGTATTGAGGGCGATGGAATAGGTGTCGATATTACCCCTGCGATGAAACTTGTTGTAGATAAGTCTGTAGAAAAAGCATATTTGGGTAAAAAGAAAATTTCATGGTATCCGTTATTTGCAGGAGAAAATGCATTCAAAAAATTTAATACTTACCTCCCAGAAGATACAGTTAATGCTATAAAACATATTCGTGTTGCAATAAAAGGACCACTTACAACCCCAGTTGGCGGTGGTTTTCGTAGTATAAATGTAATGCTTAGACAGGTGCTTGATTTATATGCTTGTATACGCCCTGTTCGCTATTATAATGGCATCCCATCTCCTGTGAGGCATCCAGAAAAAATGAATGTTGTAATATTTAGAGAAAATACTGAGGATGTATATGCGGGCATAGAATGGAAAGCTGATAGTAAAGAGGCGAACCAAATTATCGAATATTTTAAAAATAATTTTAATGTAGATATAAGAGAAAAGTCTGCTCTAGGTATAAAACCAGTTAGCCAGTTTGGTAGTGAGCGTTTAATCAAAATGGCGATTGAATACGCTATAGAAAATAATAGAAAGAGTGTAACACTTATGCATAAAGGTAATATACAAAAATTTACTGAAGGTGCATTTAAGCAATGGGGTTATGAGCTTGCAAAAAAAGAATTTTCAAAATACACAATAGCTGAAGATGAAATTGGGCAACAAAGTGTAGAAAATAAAGTTATAATAAATGATAGAATAGCTGATAATATGTTCCAGCAAATTCTTACAAGAACAGATGAATATGATATTATAGCAACAACAAATCTAAATGGAGATTATTTTTCTGATGCATGTGCGGCACAATCGGGTGGTCTTGGTATGGCACCAGGGGCAAATATTGGTGAGAATGAAGCAGTATTTGAAGCAACACATGGAACAGCACCAAAGTATGCATCTCTTGATAAAGCCAATCCATCATCATTAATACTTTCTGCAAAGATGATGCTTGACCATCTAAATTGGCAAGAAGCAGCGACTATGTTAGAGCAAGGGCTTGAAAGAACAATTGCAGATAAAACTACTACATATGATTTGGCAAGGCAAATGGAAGGGGCAAAAGAATTATCTTGTTCTAAGTTTGCAGAGGCAATTGTTAATAATTTATAGTTTAAAATCACTTTTATTTTTATATAAACTTAATGTATTATTTTAATATTTATTAATTTCTATATAGAAATTATATAATTGTTGTGTTATTATCTATAAAATTATATGCTATAATTAGAATTTTGTTATGGTTGTTATTTTGGAGGTATGAAAGATATTATGGAAGCCAAAAAACTTTTAAAAGAGTTATCTTTAAAAGAAAAGTCTTCTTTGTGTTCTGGCAAAGACAATTGGCATACAAAAAATATAGATAGGCTAGGTATATCTTCCATTAATATATCTGAAGGACAGCATGGTCTTCAGAAGACAAATAAATCTGAACGAAATATTAATTTATCTGACATAAAAAAATCGACATGCTTCCCAACAGCATCACTTGCGGCCTGTGTTTGGGATAATACATTATTATATAGAATGGGTGTTGCTATAGCAGAAGAGGCACTTCAAGAGAGTGTTTCTATAGTGCTTGGTCCTCAAATAAATATAAAACGTAGCCCATTATGTGGAAGAAATTTTGAATATTTTTCAGAAGACCCGTTGCTTTCGGGTGAACTTGCGGCAAGCTTTATTCAGGGTATACAATCACGAGGTATTGGTGCTTCATTAAAACATTTTGCTATAAATAATCAAGAGACTGAAAAGTTCAGGTCAAATGCAGTTGTAGATGAAAGGGCTTTGCATGAGATATACCTCTATGGATTTGAGATAGCTGTAAAGAAAGGTCGCCCATGGACTATAATGACATCGTATAATATGATAAATGGTGTTTATGCTACAGAAAATGAATGGCTCTTGAAAGATTTACTAAGACAAAAATGGGGTTATAGAGGGCTTATTATATCAGGCTCTGGGTCAGTAAATAATATTAGTAAGTCTATACATTCTGGACTAAATATAGAAATGCCTTCTACACATGGATATACTGTAAAGAAAATTGTCCATGCAATAAGAACAAAACAATTAGATATAAAATGTTTGGATGATGTTGTAGAAAAAAATATAGATACCATTAGAAATTCTCTTGCTAGAAAAAAAGAAAATTTTGAATACAATCCTTTTTTACATCATTCTCTTGCAAGAAAGATAGCAAGTGAATCTATAATATTATTAAAAAATAGCGGAAATATTTTACCCTTATCAAGGAGTGCGAGTAAAAAAAAAGGTATTGCAATTATAGGTGAATATGCAAAATATCCACGCATACAGGCGAGGGGTAGTTCATCTGTTAATGCTATAAAAATAGATACAGTTCTTGAAGAGCTCGAAAAAAATGAAATACCGTATACATATGCTAGAGGGTATAATAGTAAATCATCAGAAAATAATAATAAGTCGATTATAAAAGAGGCTCTCAAGGTTGCAACTGATGCATATAGGGTAGTATTATTTATAGGGCTTACAGATGAATCTGAAAATGGATACATTGATAAAGATAATTTAGAGATTCCAAAAAGTCATCAAATTTTATTAGATGAAATTTCAAAAGTAAATAAAAATATTATTGTAGTTTTATATGGCTGTTCTACTCCTGTAATGCCATGGTTATCGAAGACTAAGGGGCTTTTGCATGTATATCTTGGAGGGGAGGCTATATCTTCTGCAATAGTTGATATATTATTAGGCGATGTAAATCCAAGCGGGAAAACAACAGAAACCTATCCTACAGATGTAAAATATTGTCCTTCATATAATTACTTTGCAAAAGAAAACTTGAATGTTGAATATAGAGAGAGTATATTTGTTGGTTATCGATATTACCAAATGCTTAGTGATAAAGATAAAAAAGAACAGGTACTTTTTCCATTTGGATTTGGGCTCAGTTATACTAGCTTCGAATATAAAAATATAAAACTATCTGAAAAGCGTACGACCGATTATAACCTTTTGTCAAGGCGTAATATTACAGTTACTTTTGAATTAGAAAATATTGGCAATTATAATGGTGCTGAGGTTGTACAGCTTTATATATCTCAAAAAAATCCAGCGATATTTAAGCCGAAAAGAGAGCTTAGAGGATTTGAAAAAGTATTTCTAAAAAAAGGTGAAAAAAAATCTATAAGTTTTAAGATAAGCTATAGATCATTTGCATATTATAATATAATTAAAAAAAACTGGGATATTGAAGATGGTACTTACATAGTAGAACTTGGTACAAATTCAGAGCATATATTATTATCTGAAAAACTTGTTATAGAAAAAGAAAAGTTATTTGATTCAAAATCACAATATGACATAAAAAAACTCTATCCATATTATAATATAGATAAAGTACAAAATGACGATAATGGATTTATTATAGAAGATAAATATTTTGATGCATTATTTGAAGATAAAAATCTATGTATGCAAGATACATTAGAAAGTACTTATTCATTAAATTCCACATTAGAAGAAATAAAAGATACGTTTTTCGGTAAAATTTTATATAAAAAAATATTAAAAAATATGGAAATAGTTAATGATGAAAGTATGGATATACTATTCAAAAATCTTGTCAAAGAGCAGCCTCTAAGAATGTATATTCCATCACTTGGTAGCAATGGCGGAGCGATAGTAGAGGCTTTTATTGCTTTACTTAATAAAAAATATTTGAAAGCGATTAAATTTTTAATTTATTATAACTACATTTAGGAGTGGATAGTGAAATATATAATTATACATGGACATTTTTATCAGCCGCCAAGGGAGAATCCTTCTATAAATATTATAACAGAACAGGCTTCAGCATTACCATCGCATGATTGGAATGAACGCATTGTAGATGAATGTTATGCCCCAAATGCTTATTCACGTCTACTTGATAACTATGGTCGTATTACTAGTCTTGTAAACAACTATGAATATTTGAGCTATAATTTTGGACCAACATTACTTGATTATATAGCTGAAACAAGACCTGATGTACTTGAGCGTATTGTAGATGGCGATAGAAAAAGTGTTTTAAGGCTTGGTCATGGGAATGCAATAGCACAATCATATAATCATATAATAATGCCTCTTGCGAGTAAAGAGGATATGTATGTACAAGTAGAGTGGGCTATATATAATTTTCAAAAATATTTCAACCATTTCCCTGAAGGGATGTGGCTTTCTGAAACTGCTATAAATGGGGATACAATATCTGTACTAAGTAAAGCGGGTATAAAATTTGTAGTTTTATCACCATTCCAAGCAAATTTTGTAAAAAATGAACATGGTGAAATTATGGATGTATCTAATGCTAGAATCAATACATCTATACCATATAAGATATATTCTGAAGATGGCTCTTCTATTACAGCATTTTTCTATGATGCTCAAATATCTCAATCAATAGCATTTGAACATGTACTTAGAAATGTAGATGTCTTTTCAAATCGTATAAGAGCTGCCCATGATTCTGGACTTAGAATGTTAAACCTAGCTACAGATGGTGAATCATATGGTCATCATGAACCTTTTGGTGATATGTGTTTATCAAGATACTTTACTAATGTTGTTGATAGTGGTGATGTAACTATTACAAACTATGCACATTATCTATCTATAAATGATGTTAAAAATGAGGCTATACTACATGCAGGTTATGATGGGAAAGGTACTTCATGGAGTTGTGCACATGGTGTTGAGAGATGGAGAAGTGATTGTGGTTGTAGTACAGGCGGCATGGATGGTTGGAATCAGAAATGGCGTAAACCTTTGAGAGAGGCTTTTGATGTACTTCGAAAACTGCAAGATACTATATTTGCAAAAGAACTTGGCTTTACAGAAGAAACGAGAATTGTACTTAGAAGTAGCTATATAAAATACATATATGATAATGATAAAATTGATGAGATATATGATACATGTTCAAGCAAAATTTCAAAAGAAAATTTTATATTGCTTATGGAGGCATATAAATATTCTGTATTTGCATTTACATCATGTGGCTGGTTTTTTGCAGATATTTCAGGTATTGAGCCTATGCAAAACATGAAATATGCGAATAGAAGTTTTATATTATTACGTAAGCTTAGAAATCATATACCTCATATTGATGAGGCTTATAATAAATTCTGTAAAAAATTAGAATTGGCTATAAGTAATTGTGATAATCAAACAGGGATAGATTTATTTAGACTGGTTGAGCAAGAAGAATATAGTGAATGCTATATTATAAATCATGGAATAATAGATATTATAGCACAAAAAAAAGCAGTAAATGTAAATGATATAAATAATGTATATGGATATGAAATAATTGTAACAGATGTTGATAAAAATATCATAATAGGTGCTATTACACATAAATATATACCAAAAAAATATTTCAAGGTAAAAAACATCATAACAGAAAATTATATCGAAAATTATATAAAATTATCCTACGAAATAGAAAATATTGATAAGTCTATAGAGAAAAAACTTTCGATGAAAGATATAATATCTGAAGATAAAAATAATATTAGTTCAATGTATTTGTCTGAAAAAATAGAAAGTGTCAATGATAATATTTATAAACTAATGAGTGTTCTTGATGATTTGATTGATGTATATGCCAAAAATGAAATTAATTGTGATTATGATTTTGACAGGATATTAGGCTCTTTATATTCTCCAATACTACGTGGATATATTGAAAAAGAAGGTCAAATAGCATATGCTAAAGTAAGTGATATGCTTTTAAGTCTTAGGTCTACAAGAATAAGTGTATCAACTAGTGGTATCGCAAGACTTATAGAAAATACTATTTTTAATAAACTTAATAAATTACAAGATGGTTATTCGAAAGACCTTGTTAGAGATATATTAGAAGATGTAAAATTTGTTACTACAAATGAGATGCCAGTAAAAAGATATCAATTAGAGAATATGTTTTATATAATAGCTAATGATATGTATAAAAATAATATATCTTTTAAAGATGATAAAGATTTTAAGACACTTGGTACTTGGTTAAACTTTTCAGTTGATAAAATTAAATTTTAGTAATTGTTATATGGAAACTATAAAAAATGTCGATAATATTCATAGTATTAATATTTTTTGAATTTTATAATTATTTATAGTTTTAAGAAATAAAAATTTATACAGGTGTAAATATAATGGCTATAGATGAATATATATTGAGCTTACGTAAAGATTTTTTTGAAGAAGCATTTGAGATGCTCGAAAGATTAGAAAGTAATATTTTAAATCTTTCGAATAACTATGAAGATTCAGATGCTATTCAGGAGATATTTCGTGCTGTGCATACACTCAAAGGCAGTGCTGGTGCTGTAGAGCTAACTGAAGTTTCAAGTTATACCCATAGATTTGAGGATTTATTAGATTTAATTAGAAATAATGAAATAAAAATTGATGATGAAACTATAGATGTATTACTACGTGGTATAGATAATATAAAAGACCTTGTAGAGGCTGCATACGATGAGCGTGATGCTACAATTAATGTTGCAAATGAGCTAGAGATTATAGAGAATTTTCGTAAGGAGAAGCTATCTAAAGATAATGTTAGTAGTAAATTAGATGAAAAACTTTCAGAAGATAAAAGTAATGAAGAGGAAGCTCTAATAGACTTAAATTTAGATAATGACCTTATAGAAACTATAAGAACTTTACTTGAAAATGGACTTAATATATATACTGTATTTGTAGATTTTGATATAGAAAGTCCTATGCGTACAGTTGGCGGTGTTCAAGTTTTTGTAAATTTGAAAGATATTGGTGATGTTATTTCCACTGTCCCACCCCTTACAGAACTTGAGGGTGATGAATTTTACCCAAGTGTTATTTATGTTATATCTACTGATAAGAATAAAGATAAAATTCAAGAATATATAACCATAGAAGAGATAACAAAGTCTATAACTATTGAAGATATAAATATTGAAGAATATGTTAAATTTTCAAGAGATAAAAATGTTTTAGAGGTAGTGAAAGAACAAGATGAATTAAAATCTGAAGAAGATAAATCTAAAAAAGATGAAGATATATCTAAAAATAAAAAACAAGTTACATCAGATTCAAAAAAAGATAAACATAATACATTTCTTAGAGTTGAAAGTGATAGAATTGATGCCATGATGAATCAGGTTGGAGAGCTTGTAATTAATAAAAGTGCTTATCAACAATATGAAGATGATTTCTTATCTTATTCAAATAATATATCTATCTATCTAAATGAACTTAAGAAATATTTTAGAACAACAGTTTTACAGACATTAAAAAAATTAGAAAATACGATGGAAAAGCAAGAGTTAAAAGATTTACGTAATGAAATACTTGATGAATTTAATGGGCATATTAAAAATATAGCTGGTAGTGAGGCTTTTCTACGTTTGACTGTAGATAAATATAGGTCTTCATATCAAATACTTTCAAGAGTAACAAGTGATATTCAAGCTACAGTTATGAAAATAAGAATGGTTCCAATAGCGCAAAATTTTAATCGTTTTCCACGTCTTATACGTGATTTAGCAAGAGATATGGGTAAAGAGGTTGCACTTGAAATAATTGGAGAAGATACAGAATTAGATAAGTCAGTTATAGAGGTACTTGTCGACCCGATGATACACCTTGTTAGAAATGCGATGGACCATGGCATTGAATCGCCTGAAGAGAGAGAACGTTCTGGAAAAGCAAGGCTCGGTAAAATAAAACTTATGGCTTCGCATGAGGGCAACCTTATCATCATAAAAATTACAGATGATGGAAAGGGCATGATACCAGAGCAAATATTTAAGAGTGCTGTTAAAAAAGGTATTGTAAATGCTAATGAAATACTTACAGATAGAGAAAAAATTGATTTAATATTTGCAGCTGGTTTTTCTACCGCGGAAAAAATTACAAGTGTATCTGGGCGTGGTGTTGGTATGGATGTTGTAAAAAAGAGCCTGGAAAAAATAAATGGTTCTATTACTGTAGATACTGAGTTTGGAAAGGGATCTGTCTTTTCTTTGCGTATTCCTTTGACACTTGCAATTATTGAGGCTTTAATTGTTGATGTTGAACAAGAATATTATGCTGTTCCTGTTAATAGTATAGTTGAAACACTTTGTATCGATTCAAGCTCTGTATATGAATTAGAGAGCGCACCTGTTATAAATATACGGGATGAAATAATTGGTGTTGTTCGATTAAAAGATATATTTAGTTTACCTTCTAGATATGAAAAAGATTCTGAATATGCGGTAATAATAAGTTTTGAAAATACAAAAGTAGCGTTGCTTGTAAATACATTGGTAGGTGAACAAGATATAGTTATTAAAGCATTAAATGATAAAATAGCAAAAACAGAGGGTATTGTTGGTGCGACTATATTAGGAGATGGAACTGTAAGTTTTATCTTGGATATACAGGATATAGTTATGTCTGCATCCATAAAAACAACAAAAGAAAATGTATTACAGAAAAAATTTGACTTAAAATCATTTATAAATTCATTAAAACATTATGAAAATAATGGCGAAAATTTAGATAAAAAAATAGATAATGAGTTATGATGATAGCATATATTAGGTTTAAAAATAAAATTTGTGTTTTTTAGAAAAATATATATTGGTTAATTTTTATATTTCATGTTATATTTACTTTATAGTATACTATATAGGGTGATTTTTTCTTATTTTACTCTATTTAATTAGCAAAATATGCTTTAATATAAAAGTCTTCTAATAGTTGCTATTCTATGATATTTGTCAATATAAAATTACTTGACATTTCTACTATAATTTACATACTATTTAATGTAAAGTAAAAATAGTGAGGGCGGAGAAAGATGAGTTTAATAAATGAAAAAGATATAATGGATTTAGACGAAGATAAAAAACTTCTTGAAGCCAAAGTTGTAATGTATAAAGAAGAGATATCAATGTTAAAGCATAAGCTTGAATATGCGGGCAATCTTTTTGCTTTATATGAGGGTGTTATAAATTGTGCTAAAGAGGAAACTAAAGATATTACTGATGAGATAAAAAAATTAAAATCTGAAAATGAAGAGATGAAGAAAAAAATTAATAAATTAGAAAAGACTAATACAAGTAAAAAGACAATTAAAAAAAATTAGTTTATTAGTAAAAAATACTTTTAGATTAATAATGCTAAGTTATTTATATTAAATTTTATTAATCTTCAATGTTTATAGTAATTCCATCTAATAGCAGAATAACATCTGCTCTAACTTGTTTTTTTTCTAAATTCAATATATTCATTATAAAATCTTTGTATGTTTGCATTTGATTTTTATATTGATTTTCTATGCCATTTTTAAATGATGAAAGTTTATAGTCTATAACATAGTATATATTTTCAATATCTTTTGTGACCAAATCTATTTTTGAACGTATTATTTTTATATCACCATTTTCTTCTTCTATTCTTTTTTCAAATGAATGCTCTCTCATTAGTATAATTTCTTTTTTATTTAATATATTTTTTGTATGCATGGAGTTTATATAATTATGAATAGCGTGTTCTATTTTTTCTAAGGCACTATTTTTATTACTATAGTTTTTAATTTCAAATTCTGCTTTTGTTATTAATTTTTGTATATATGTATTGCTTTCAATTTTGTATTGATTATAATCAAATATTTCAAGTAGATTATGTACAATAGTCCCAACTGTCATAATAGAAACTTCTTTTATTTCTGTATTATCTTTATTTTCGTTATATTCTGAAATAATATTTGTCAAGCATTCTTTTATATTATATAATTCTGGCTCATCTAAGTTATTTGTTTGAGATGCTCTTTCTATAATTATATTTGCTGATTTTATTTTATTTTCTATATAGTTAATATTTAATTCGCTATTAGGTTTTGCTATACTATTTTTATCCAAAGAATATTTATTTAATATGCCATATCCGTATATGTATATATCTATATATTTATGTTTTAGGCTATCATTAAATTCACTAATATGAATTAGGTCTGTTATATTTTCGCTATAAGGAATTTTATTATTATCTATTGTGTTATTATCATCAAAAATATTTTCTTTATTTAATGCCTGATAGTATTCATCAAAAAATTGTCGGTATGATGTTTTATTACTATTTTCTCCAGAGACTACAAGATTTTTTTTTGCTCTAGTAAGTGCTACATAGAGTAGTCTTTTCCTTTGCGAATGCTCTCTATCGTTATTAGTTTCTTTATCAATTTCTGAAAGCCCAATAACACTATAATCATCAGTATATATTGGTATATGTGGATGGTCATCTATAAATGTAAATGAGGATTTATTAAAATTAGATATGCGTCTATTTCTAAGTTCTCCAAGTAGTATATTATCAAATTCAAGTCCCTTTGAGGCATGTATACTCATAATACTTATGGCATTAACTTTGAGCAGTGGTACGGTAGAATATCTATCATCTTCTTGTATTAGATTATCTATATTTTCTAAAAAGTCATATATATTTTCACCAGTCTGCCTTTCATATAGCCTAGCCTTTTCAATAAATTTTTCAATATTTGAATATGCAAAATCACCATCTGGCTTTGTCATTAAATATGCATTGTAGTTTGTCTTTGAGATAATTAAGTTTATTATATTACTTGCATTTTCAAAACTACTATAATATGAAAGTTCTAATATAATCTTTCTTATATCACTAAGTCTATTTTTTATTTCAAAAAAGTTATCAAATAAATAGAGTATACTTATATCTGTAAAAATATCTTTAAGGCTATAGTTATTTTCAACTAATATTTTATTTACAATGTAAAGATCGTTTTCACTAATATCAAAAAATTCTTTACGAATTATAAATGATATAAGAGACTCTTCTTTTAATACTAAATATTTCAAAAAAAATATTATATTATTTATCTCTGGTCTAGAAAAAAATCCACTACCGCTATATATATAGAATGGTATTTTATATTTTGTAAATGCTTCTATATAGTAATGAAGTTTTTTTAATGTTGGAAGTAGCAGTGCAAATTTATTATATTCTAGCGAACTATCATTTTCTAACTCTTTTTCAATATATCTAGCAAATGCATTCGCCTCAAGCATAGATTGATCTTCACTGTTTATTTTTTTATCACCACTAGACTGATTTTGATTTAGCATAAGAAATGATATTTTTTTATCGCAACTGTTGTTATTACTAGTAAAATCATTTGGCTTTAAATTATCAGAATCAGCATAATTTATAGCATCGCCTAAGAATACATTTTCAAAAAAATTGTTGAAAAAATTAATTAAATATTGATCACTTCTATAATTTGTTTTCAAATAAACTGTATTACTATTTTTAGATTTTTCAAAAATATCGCCATAATTTAAAAATGAGTTTATATTTGCATTTCTAAATCTGTATATTGATTGCTTCCTATCGCCAACAATAAATGCTACTTTGTTAGAGTTATTGAGTATATTTTCATCGATATTTTTTGTTCCAAATAGCAAGAGATTTATAAAATTATATTGTAGATTATTTGTATCCTGCGTTTCATCAACTATAACATATTTTATTTTATTGCTTATATTATCCTGTATGTTCTTATTCTCTAAAAGTTGGCATGATTTTTCAACTAAGTCATCAAATGTAAGTATACTATTTAATATTTTTTTATTTTCATATGAAGTAAATAGTTCTTTCATAAATAATAAAATATTTTCTATATAATCTTTATAATATATTTTAAACACTATGTCATAATATTTCTGTAGATTTGTATCTCTAAGCTCTGCGGCAATATCTTTAAATATTTTGACAGTACCACATTTAATGCCATCTCTAAAAGATTCTAACTCATCAAGAAGTATTTTTATATGATGTTTGTCAAGATTTTCTATGCTATCAATATCTATAATTTTATTTTTATATATATTAACTAGACTTTGAAGATTATTTACAGTTTTGCCACTATGCTCAAAACTTAAGATTTGATTTATATTATCATTTATTTTAATATGAATATTTTTTATATTATCTTTTATTTCAAAAAGACTACGAACCATATCTTCAAATATATTAAAACTACCGGCTCTAGGCTTTATCATATTTGTAAAGGATATCATTTCATTTATAAATTCTTTTTTATTTGCTGATATATACAATTTCATTGGATTATATATAGATTTATATTTTTCCTTATGTTTCAAAATATTTTCAATAACACTATCCATTATCTTTTCACATTTATGGTCGTTGCCACTACTTATACTAACATTTGGAAGAATGTCTAAATGATAACCATATGTACGAATTATTGAACTAGCATATGAATCTATAGTAGAAATATTTGCTTCTTTTGAAAAATTATTATAAATATTGAGCCATTTTTTTTTATCAGCATTGCTAGATTTATATACTCTATCTCTTATGAGTGAGCGTATTTTTATAAGCATTTCATTTGCGGCGTTTTTGGTAAATGTAATAGAGACTATTTCACTTGGCTTTACATTTTTTTCTAGCAGTCTGATATATGAATGAACGAGCATAGTTGTTTTACCAGTGCCCGCTGAGGCACTAACAAATACAGATTTATCCGATATAAAACTATCAAGGGCTTGTTGTTGTTCTTTATTAAACTTCATAATGTTATACTATTTTATATTTATTTTTTATTCAAGCGCGGTGTGGGTTTAAGTTGTATGTTATAAAGATATTAACATTTAAATATTGACATTCTGATCTTTAATGGCTATTGAATTTATATAAAAAATGAGTATCCCTGCTGTTATAATATTTTAAGAAGATATTTTTATGAAAAAAATTATTCTTCTTACTTGTGGGTATATTTTTATTTGCTATAGTGTCATGTAATAACTTAGAGCATAAAGATTCCCCAGACATTAGATTTACAGGGAAGTGCTATAGGATTAGAAAAGGGGCATGGGTAGATATTATAGATGCATATAGTTATTATGATTATTTTAGTTATAAATTTCATGATCATAATATTATAGGTTATTATAGTTCACATGAAACACTCGGAAAAGAGGATCATGATAGTCCTTTCTGCTGTAATTTAGAGTGGAAATTAGAAGATTGTATATATTATGAAAGATTGTATGATAATCAATTTTCCGATTGGGAAGTTTTTGATATACAATATATTGATTCTAGTAAAATTCTTATAAATGGTGCAGAATTTAAAAGGCTTGAATTATGCGAGTATTTGCTGTATGATATATGGTAAAGATTATTTTAGTAATCACGAAAAACAACGAATACGGTGCAATGCCGTAAAGATTATATAATAGATAGTAGTTTTTATGAACGGAAAAATTATAATTTTAGACATATCGTTTGATTTCGGAGGAACAAAAGACAACATACACCCTGTTGTTTTATTAGATAACAACGAAACAATTTTAATTGATTGTGGGTATATAGGGTTTTTACCAAATATCGAAACTGAACTTTTAAAAAATGGGATTTCACCTGAATCTTTAACCAAAGTTTTAATTACGCACCATGACCACGACCATATGGGATCACTCTATGATTTAAAGATAAAATACCCTCATATTAAAATTATTTCAAGTGAGGTTGAGTCTAATTATATTTCGGGCAAATCAAAATCTTTAAGACTTGAACAAGCCGAGGAAATGCAAAAAAGCTTACCAGAGGAACAAAAAGCTTATGGTGAACAATTTATATCAATATTAAATCAGGTTAAATCCGTAACTACAGATTTAGTTGTAAATGGTGGAGATGTACTAGATTTATGTGGTGGTTTAGAAATTATAGATACGAGTGGACATACAGAGGGTCATATTTCTTTATTTCTTCCAAAACATAAAACAATTATTGCAGGAGATGCAATAATTTTAGAGGATGGAAAACCAGTTATTGCATTACCACAGTTTGC
>CAMRBQ010000002.1 GCA_947040495.1 uncultured Spirochaetia bacterium | reverse complement strand
TGTAGAGAGTATCAATTTAGATGATGTAGAGAGTATCAATTTAGATGATGTAGATAACATGAGTGATTCTGATACAGAAGAAGCTCTATCAGATGAACTAGAATCTATGAATACGTTTTTAGAAAATATAGATGAAGAAATGATTGAAAATACATATCATTTAGATAAAGATAAAATAGAAGATATTTTGGGCAAAAATGATGATATAGAAAAGACATTAGAGCATATAAATAATATAGAATATGCTGATGATCATATACTACAGCATGCTACTTCCACACTAACGATTGAAGAATTGCAAGATTTAGATAGACAAATCACTGAGGATGTACTAGCAAATATCTCTGTAATAAAAATAGATGGTAAAAATTTAGAATCTATTTTGGGAATCAATCATATCACTGAGCCTATATCATTAGATACCGAAGAGGCATTAGATACCGAAGAAGTAAATAAAGAAATAGGTCTAACTGAAGAAAATATGGATATGGAAAACCTAGACTCTGATAGCATTAATGAAATTTTTGAAGAAATAAATGAAACTAATACAAAAAATAATATAAACCTTGATGACTTTGAACCAATATTAAATGAAAGTGAATATTCTGGAAATATTGATAAGGAAACAGAAGATAAAATGCTTGAAAATTATTATAATACAAGAGATGATGCCGATGATTTTGACGGAACTATAACACAACAGGATTTAGACAATGCTGTAGTTTTATTCAAAAGAGAAGAATATCTTTCTATAGATGATATTGGAAACAATCCTCAATTAGCTATCAGCACTAATGACAGGCTACATGTAAGAAAAATACTAACATATTTTGATAGCCTTCTCAATGATTTGCCTGAAGAAAAAATTAAAGAATTTGCCGAATCCGAATATTATGATATGTATGTTCTTTTAATGAAAAGATTTGGAGTATAAAATGGGGCTATACAAAAAAGCCAAGAAGCACATATATGAAAAGAAAATAAATATATTAGATACTCTACATGAAAGAAATTTCAAATCTATATTTAAAGAAGATGAAAAATCTATAGGATTAATATTAAAAGAATATAGAATTTTGCTAAAAAAAAATGAAGAAAGCAGTAAATATATTTCTAATTTTATCTCTTCTCTCATATCAAATGATACTATAAATCTAACAAAACAAAATATTGAAAAAAGTTTTATTTCTATATTGAAAGAGATAATAGATATAGATGCCCTTTTGTTTTATAAATTCGATGGGCAACATTATACCCTAAGTGAACAATCGCAAAAATCATTTGAATGGGCTAAGGGTATATCTCATATAGATAATAAAGAAATTATAGTCGACTACTTAAATAAAGAAAATAAAAACAACATTATAGAAATAGATTTTTTATCTATACTGGAAAACAGTAATATAGAAAAGCCCGAAAATATTTTATCATCATACCTAAAAGGAATTTGTGTGTTAGATGAACATTATAAATGTTCTTCACTATTTGTATTCAAATCAAAAGATTCAAATTTCAACCAAGAACATAATATAGATTTTTTAAAAATATTTTCATACATGCTTGATACTTTTTACAACAAATCAAAAGAAATTAACGAAGAAAATGAAATAAGTATAGAGAATAATAAAGCCAGCATTTTTGAGTATATACAAAGCATCATCGATAGTGATGAAAGTGTTTTTATAAATACATTCAAACTTAAGCATTTCAAAATACCAAAGAAACAACAAGATAATTATATAGAGATATATAAAAAAATAGACATTCTCCTTTCAGAGATAGACATAAAAAATATTATAGACATAGGCTCTCATAATTATATAGTTATATCCAAGAGCCCCGAACAATCAAAACTAATTACAAATATATTAAAGAAAACAAAAACTACATTAAAAAATAAAGTATTAAATGGCATTAACTTTCATATGAATAGCGTAAAATTTCCAGACAAAAAATTTAATAGTAATTTTGATTTTATTTCTAATATATCATTTTTATTAGATACAGGGGAAAAACAAAAAATAAATACTACTACAGCTAAAAAAAAATCCCCAAAAACAACTACTAACAAAAAAGCAATAGATAAAAAAGAAAAGAAAAAAAGTGTAAATAAAGAAAAAAATTAATATGCAAGATATATTTGATGCTAATATAAAATATCTTTCATTATCATCTTTGAACAAAAATGCTATAGAGCGTATTTTATCTTTTAATCAAAATCAAAATAGTAAATATCAACTAAAAGAAACAGATGATAAATATTTTTCTTTACTATATGAAAACAAATCAATTACTTCATTATATTCGTCAAAAAAAGAAGCAAGTCGTTTAATAGATAATAATATTAAAGACAATAAAAATACATTAGCTATATTTTTGGCAGGCTCATCTTTTTCTCATATAAAATATTTTATAGAAAATTATAATTATAAAAAAATTATAGTGATAGAAAAAAGTATTGAACTAATACATTTAATATTAACAAATTATGAATTACCTTTTTTATCAAAAATTATTTTACTATTAGATGAAAATATCGGAAACATATCTACATTTTTAGATAATATGATTGAAGATATAGAAGTTAGCTTTGTCAAAATTATTCCACATTTACGTGCAAGTAGCATTGAAAAAGATTATTATATAAATGCTACAAATAATATAAATAAAATACTCAAAAAAAAAATCATGTCTTCGGCAACATACTATTATCATGCACCGATTTGGTCAAAAAATATTTTATATAATGCCTCACATAATCAAGGCTATAGTATAAAATCATTTGTAAATAAAAATAAAAATATATCTATTCTAATCGTGGGGGCAGGCCCTTCTATAGACAAAGAAATAAATAATATAAAAAAACTTAGTCAATCATTTTTCACAATTGTTATTTCAAATGCTCTATCTACAATGATAAAAAATAATATAAAAGTAGATGCTGTCATTTCAACAGATGGCGGTTTTTATTCATCATATCATCTAATGGCATTAGAGTATTCCAAAGAAAAAAATATAAAAATAATAACAACATACACAAGCTACCCCTACCCTATCGCAAAGCTTGATAAAAAAAATATATTTTATTTTTCTCATAATGAATCATTTGAAAAGGATATTTGCAAGGATAGCTATTATATCCCAATGGAAGGCAGTGTCATTATAATGGCATATAAAATAGCATCACTCTTACAGCCAAAAAATATTATCATAGCAGGATGTGATTTTTCATTTACAGATGATAAAACTCATTCTCTATATTCGATGTCATATGCAACAGATTATACACTACAAAATAAACTTAGTAGCCTTTATAATTTAAATGAAAACAGACAAGGTTCTGACAAAATGTATTTGCATGATAATAATAATAATATCAAAAAAACCAGCTTTACATTATATGAATACTATAATCATTTTAAAGCCATCATAAATAAATCAAATATAAAAACATATTCTCTCACAGAGAATTCTGCCAAAATAGAAAATGTTGGAATATATAAAATGAAAGAACATTATAAAAAACTAGAATATAATATTGATATGATTAGTGAATCTTTTGATATAAAAATATTAAAAGAAAATATAAATAATTATTTTTCAATTATTGAAAGTGAAGATATAGAACAATCTATAGAACATAGATATTCAAATTTTATAGCACCGTGGCATACAAAAAGAGCACTCGAAAATAAAGAAAATATGAATGAATTTTTCTCTTTTATAAAAAAATGGCAAAAAGAAATATCTATATTTTTCTAACTACGAACTCCCTTGCTTAGTTATTTTTTTGCTATACTACTTGCCTTATCTATTATATTAAGTTAATATAATACTAAATCATAATAGGAGATTGTCTATGAAGAAATTAATAAATATTTCTCTATCAGGACTTGGATGCGAACATTGTGTTGATACAGTGAATAAAACGCTTTCCAATATTGATGGTATATATAGAGCAAATACAAGCTTAGACGATTCTAATGTAGAAGTAGAATATGATGATTCTCTAATAAATTTTGATGATATAAAAAGTGCTATAGAAAATGCCGGGTATAATGTAATTTAATAATTATGATAGCATATATAGAAGGCAATGTAATAAACATCAATGAAAAAAATATAATAGTTAATACCAATGGTGTTGGATATGAAATAAATATTAACACTAGGTTACAAGTTGAAATTGATAAAAATATAGCTTTGTATATTCATCTAGTCCATAAAGAAGATTCTATGACTCTTTATGGTTTTTCTAGTAAAGAAGAGAAGAGTATGTTTCTGACGCTAATATCTGCCCAAGGCGTTGGACCTAAGCTTGCTACAGAGGTTTTATCTTATTATTCAGTAGGTGATATAATAGATATACTTTTTACACAAAATATATTGAAACTCAAGAAAGTCCCTGGGATGGGCGCAAAAAAAGCGGAAAAACTACTTTTTGAACTTAGGGATAAAATAAACAAGATAGATACAAATATTATTTCTACAGATATAAAAAGCCAATCATTAAATGATGCAATGAAAGCACTTATATCACTTGGATTTACAAATACAGAAATAACAGGGGCTCTATCTAATATTAAAAATACAGATACTATGAGTACAGAGTTGATAATAACAGAAGCATTAAAAATACTCGCCATAAGGTAGGCAAAGACATGCTCTATGTTGGAATATACATGAGCATCAAATAAATATGTTATTAAATAATGATATGGAAATTTCCGAGAATATAAAGTAATATTATAAAAATATTGGGTGATTAGATAACAATGAAAGTGGTAAATTATATATCAATATATGAGCTTATCAATGCTTATATGGCATGTACTGTCGTCATTGTAACAATATGTCTATATGTATATTTAAATAAAAAAATACATAATAAACAATATACAATTATATTATATCTGCTTACATCTATACTTGTTTATGATACAGCCTATCTTATAAGAATATCACTTGTTATGCATGGACATACAAATTTGGCATTCAGGGCATATAGTATAGAAGAAATGAGCATAACATTTTTTGCATTTTATTGCTTGAAATACTTTAATGCTATTTTGAATTTTGAAAGTAAAAAACTACTAATCACATTAAAAGTTATAACAAATGCTGTATTTATATTTTCATTAATATCTGTCCCTATTACACTACTCATGCCTGATATAGCAGTCTCATTTACAGAATCGCTACCAGTAACTGCATATAGTGACTCTAATATGGGTAGAGGTTTGCTTGGTCCTTTATACACGATAAGAAATACTACATTTCTAATTATTAGTCTTTTTATGATAATATCAACTGTAGTTTATATTATAAAATATAAAGAATACAGAGGATTTATCTTAATATTACTGGCTTTTTTTATACTGATGTCTGGTACCATAGAAGATTTAATGAAGATTAATGGTTATTCAATAATTCCAGAAAATATTGAATTTTCAAGACTTGTAACAGGCACAATTTTATTTTCTATAATAATGTTTATCTCATCAATTGATATTTTTGTAAGGGATTTTTTAACTATTGATATTAGCAAAGACAAACTTGCCATGATAAATGTACAACATAATTTAACAAAAGAACAAATAGAAACTATCAGAAATGTATTTGTTGACATGGAAAAAAATCTTTCCAATTTAGTAAGTACACTCAATATTGATTCCAAATCTATTTTATCATCTTGTAATATATCTACTCTTTATACTCAATCGCTACTTGAAACAAGCAATGAATTTAAAGATATTGATATCTCTCAAAAGGTAATATATACAGAAAGTAGAAAAAAAATGGACAATATTTTTTCATCATTTAAAACATTTAAAGAAGCTATCGATAATCAATACAAAGCTATCGATATAACATTTGGGGATATTGCATCTGGTGCTAATACGCTTAATATGATGCAAAAAAAAATAGAAAACCTTGCTGATATATCAAAAAATTTAGGCGCTTCATATGTTAATGTCAAAAATGATATGCTAACATCATTTCAAAAACTTGATACAATCGTTGATATTGGTGGTCATGTAAAGAAAACTGTGTTATTTATCAAAAATATATCTGAAAAAACAAATACTCTATCTATCAATGCAAGTATTCAGGCATCAAAATCAGGCAATTGGGAGCATAGTTTTAGTGTTGTTTCCAAAGAGATTGGGGAGCTTGCTGTAGACAGTAAATCGGCTGCTGATAAAATAGATGCATTATTTTCTCTTATTACAATAACAACAAAGGATTTTATATCTGTAAAAAACTATATTGTAAATGTTTTTGATTCCATTATTGATCATATACATTCAACTACAGATAAAATAAATATTATTTCAGATACAATATACAAACAACTTGAAAATAATGAACGAGTACAAAATAGTATAGAGGCAGCAAAAAAATTAAATACATCTATTTTGGATGAAGTAAAAAAGCAAGATAGTGAGGTATTAAGTGTGATTGAAAAATTTGATCTACTAGACGATCAATTTAAATTTTTTAGAGAGCAATCTTTACTACAATCCAATGAAATAAATAAGTTGTCTAATGATATGGATATTTTGATGAGTTTATCAAAAGAAATAGACAATATATCTAAGAATATTACATCTTATGCCAATGTAATTAAAACCGAGGTGAAATGTTTACCTACATAACAATAAAATATACTAAAAATGGAATATAGATAATGCAATTTTCAAACCCTGTAACAGCTGTGGAGTTTCTTACACCACTTAGTGCAGCAAGTCTTCTATTTACAGGCATGGCATTAATATTATATCTTTTTTTCAGAACAAAAAGAAAAGTGTATTTAATTATATCTATAATAACATTACTTGCCTTGATATTTATCACATCAATGGGGCTTGTAACCATAATTGGTGGTCTATATTTTAATGAAAAACTTAGTATGCAAATATATCGTATAGGTCAATCATCTGTCACATTACTTCTTGTTTTTATATTTCCATATTGTTCTTTAACGCTCACTCTTAGTCCCGCTCTACGTAAAGCCCTAAATATAATGACGATTGTTAATATTATTTTTGCTACTATAGCTATTATAATAACATTTGCAGCCCCAGATTTATTTTTATCGGTAACAAAACAAAATGACTTTGCCTTTACATATACAAGACAAAGTATGTGGGGACGTGGACAAAGTGGTATTGTATATATTTTACGCGAAGTTATTAATGGTATAACATTAATAATAATGCTCTCAGTAACATTCTATGAAATAATTATTAATAAACTGCTGAAAAAAACAATATTTATTACAATAGGACTTATTTTCTTTATCTTTACTGCCATAGAAGACCTTTATTCATTTCAAACCAATCAATATATAATTATGCCTGATATATTATTCTCTAGATTTTCTATCGGAATAACTGTATTTACTAGTTTGATAATAATTGATATATTTAAATATTTTATTTCAAATGCAATAGCAGCAAAAAAAACAAAAGTAGAACTTGAATCTAGATATGATAAAAACAATATTTTTATGAATACTGTGACAACATTTTCAAAAAAAATTTCCTTAGTATCTAATGATCTAAATCAAACATCAAATAGCTTACAAAATGTGGCTGAAACTACTATTGATACACTTGTTGTCACAAAAGAACATTCAAATAGATTATCAGAATCAAGTAAAGAATTTTCTACAATAGCTAATATACAAAAGAATCATATTGATGAAATAATAACATTTATTACAATGCTATTTAATTCTCTCAAAGATATTAGAAAAAATATTAATAATCAAAAAAATAAAATTTCAGAAACAATAGAGTATACAGGAAAACTTACTTATACAATCGATTCCATGAATGATGCAATGAAGCAAATTATGAATATCTCTTCTAATATAAAGCAATATACGCTTGATAGAAGGCAAAGTATTATTGAAGCATTTAAAAAATTTGAAGATATTGCCTCCATAACTGATGAAATATTTAAATCCATTGAATTTATAAAAGATATAGCACATAAAACAAATTTACTTTCAATAAATTCGGGTATTCAAGCCTCAAAGGCGGGGCATTTTGGTAGGGGCTTTTCTGTGTTATCACGTGAAATTAGAACACTTGCCACAAATACACATATGGGTACTGAAGAAGTAGAAAATCTATTAATTGATATAGCAAATACTCTAGAAGATGTTTCTAATATTAAAGGCTATGTTCTTGATAGCTTCGATTTAATTATTGACCATGTTAATGAAACTACAAAGACTATTGATGAAATTATAGAATATATGAAAGATCAAACAGAAAAAAATGAGATCATAAAATTAGATATACAAATGCTTGATGCCTCAACTGAAGTTATCGATTCTAGTATAAAAACACAAGATGAAGACACAATATATGTTCAAGGGACAATGAATACTATATTCAAAAATTTTGAAAAAATTAGCGCCAGATCATTAGTACAAATTGCAGATATACGTTCTATTAATACAGATGTTGTAAAGTTAAACCAAATAGGTAATTTATTAAATGATTATAGTAAAGGGATTGGAGAATATACAGTCGTAATAGATGAGCAAAATAAAACGCTACGAAAAATACTTAGTAGATTTGATATAATAAAAAATGTAAGCCTTAATAATATATCTATGTATGACTCTAAAAAAAAGCAAGTAAAGTATGATAAGAACAAATTAGCCGCATCAGGAAAATCAATTGAAGATTTATTTATTGCGGATGCTAATGAGTTAGATACTAAAGACTTAGAAAATATTAATTTATATAATACTAACTTGTATAATACTAACTTAGAAGAAGATAATACTAAAGACTTAGAAGATACTAATTTGTATAATACTAACTTAGAAAAAGAAGGTATTATCTTAGAAGAAATTACTAGCGAAAAAAATAATGAACAAGGCTTAACCCTAGAGCATATACTTAATATTGAACAAGATAACCTAGATAATGATACAGTATATGAAAATGAAGATAATGATCCAAAACATTTAACCTCTATGCTCAAAGAATTTATTGACGAAAGTGAAAATAATAACGAAAACAAAATCAAAAATATAGAGGATATAACAGAAATAGGCGATGCATTGGAAGACTTATTTTCAGAAGAAAACAACAATAAAAAATAAAAACTATGATGAATAGCTATTACATAGATATCCCAATAATAATTATAATAGTGTTTTCATTTATTTATGGATTTAAAAAAGGAATAATAGGATTTATTACACCTGTTGTTTCTATAATAGCCGCATTCTTATTATTTCCATTTGTAAATATTTTTTTATCAAATTTAATAGCCCAATATAACACAAATGTTTTTTTAAAAATATTATCTTTTATATTGATTTATGTAATATTAAGAATTATCTTTGAAAAGACAAAAGATTTATTAGAACAGATACTCAAGGTAATATTTTTAGATTGGCTAAATAAAGTAGCTGGTGGTCTCTTTATGAGCCTGATATTTATGTTTATAATATGGCTAATATATGCCCTACTCGCATTCGTGATACCGGATAATCCACTTCAATTAAACTCAATTATATTAAACAATATAACAAATGTAATTTTCACATATTTTGATATCTATAAAATATTATAAGAATGTTGTTCGATATTGATTAACTAGTTTTTTTAATATACTTATTGATTACTGTTAAAAATTCATAAACACGGATAGGATATTTTAGAATTTCAACACCGCTTAGCTTACAATTTAATGGTGCCTTTTTCTGCTGCCCTGGAAGAATAATAAAACTTGTAGATTCATATTTTTTTAATTCTTTACATGTATTGATAAACTCGCACATATTGATCCACTTTATAGAGGAATCAAACATAGCTAAGCAAGGGGCATCTTCACTCAAAATATTTTCAATCTCAAAAGCTGTTTCCGCCGTTCTGACTTCAATATTTTCATTTTTTAATATACACATAAGCAGTGTCAACCTAGTTTTGTCACTATCTACTATAAGTACCATAAAAGCTTCTTTATATGTAGTAAAACCAAACTATCAAACCCAATACAAAAATCATCCTATTGCGCTTATCTCAAAAAACCATCTACTTGCCGGAGGAGGGACTCGAACCCTCACTGAGTTACCCCAATCAGATTTTGAGTCTGACGCGTCTACCAATTTCACCACCCCGGCGTTGCTAGACTATAACTCTATTAAGCATAAAAATCAAGTGAAATTATTTTTTTTTAATCTCTTTAAATTTATCGGATAACATATATTTAATTATTAGTGTAAAAAACATAGTAAAATACACTATTTAAATTAAATAAGTATATATATATACTTATTTAATTTTTTAGTTCAATAAAATTAAAGTATAAACAAAATGGTATATATTTATTTATATTGATATCATAATATAGTATTAAATAATGTTTTCATTTTCTAATATAAAATTAATATAGTCAAAGACAAAAATAAAATTTGGAGTTTTAAAATGAAAAAATTAATCGTATTGTCGATTTCTCTAACAGTTATGCTTTTATTGTTTACATCTTGTATGACAAAAAAAGGATGGATTAATACTGTGAAGGGTAAGACTTTTTATTCTGACAGAGTTGCTATGGTATTTGATAGTAAAGCAAATATAGCATTTGATGTAATAGATGCTAATAGTAATTATAGTGATACAAGCGATAGTAATGGTGATGTAAGTGATGAGCAAGTAATTGTATCTCTTTTTGAATCGATGGAACTTACATTTATAAGTTCACCTCAAGAAGATAAGGCGGTATATCAAATAAATATGACAGGAGAAAAATTATATCAAGGTTTTTCTACAGATGGAAAAAATATCTATAGCTACGATAATGTTGTAGATGACCCAAAAGATATTAACTGGTCTATTAAAAATCCAAATATTTATAGGCTAAAATAAAAATATAAAACAACAATTTTTTCTTTAATATAAAGTCTGAATAATTATATAGAGATTTTATATTAAAGAATTAATTAATAATTATTATAAATTAGTTATTAATTTGGAATCTATTTTCAAGACTTTTTGTTTCTCTCTCAGCAGATTTCAATTGAGCATCCATATTATAATATACACCCTCTCTACGTTTTCTATATTCATTAACCCTGTCAACCTCTTTTTCTATTTGTCTAGTAAATGCAGTTATTTGTTCTTTCGATGATTGTACTGTTGTATCTATAATACCCCTTCTTCTAGAATAATAATCTACAGTATTACTCATTTTAAATGCTACTCCGTCATTTGGTACACTCGATTCTGGGTTGCTACTACTTACAAAAAGTTCTTCTACTCCATCAGTGTATGTTTCGACTTTTTCAAGAAATAAATCTTCATCTATTTTTAAAAACCCCGCCTGCATATTCTCCCAAGCTTCGCCAACTTTTCCTCTATCTATACCTATTTGACTAAGTAAAGCTATCTCAGCACCATATTTTGTAGGATATGGTGAAACTACTAATAATTGCATTTTTTGTTTTAATGTATTTATTGTAACATTGCCATTGAATATACCAATATAAGATAGATATCTACGAAGCATATCATCTGAAACCTCATCACTAACGCTTATATTATTCTCTGTTGCGATATCTAATAGTTCTGTTCTATTCATATCATCGATAGAACCCATAACATCTCTCTCTAATGGTCTTTGAAGTGTTATATTTGCAAATTCAAGGGCATAATTATAAGCTCCAACAAAATCAACTATAACAGCAGCAACTTTTTCTTTATCTATATTTATATTGAAATTCATACTTTTGTCAGTAATTTTTTTTGCGATAACATTTACACCTTCAATGGCATCTTTAATTTCATTACTTTCACTACTTACTTCAATACCATCGATAATAATCCTCGCATCTCTAGCCTCATCTATAGGATAGTTTGCCACATACTCTGTTCGTTGCTTTTCTTCAATTAAAACATCCTTTACATATAGTGAATAGCTTCTATTGTTGTTCATAATAATAACATCTGTAATAATATCATCTTCTGTGAGTGTTGATGTTAATGGAATAGAAAGCCTTTGCCAATCAGCCGTTATAGTTGGAAGTTGAAAATATTTTTCTTGGTCAACACCCTCTGTATTTATATATTTTATAGCAATCAATGTATAATCTAATGACCCTGTTTGTGCTGGCGGTTGTACCCCTTCTCCTCCATTTTGATTATATTTTTCATTAGTAAGTGATTGATTATAATCTTTGGCATTCTCAAAAGCCCGCTCTTCTGCAAATGGAGAAAGACTTTCACCTTGTAGTTCAATATCTCCAAATTTAATACTATCCACATTATTAAAATCAAGAGATTGATTTGGTATTACAATTTCATTTGTTACATTAATAGTATTTGTAATTATAGGGCTACTTGTATCATTTGTTATATTGCTATCTTGTATTTTTGCACTAAGAGATAATGTTAGATTCGCATTACCAATTGCCTCTGTATTTAGATTTAATGATATTTTATTTACACCATTCATAATTAAAAAATCATTTTTTACAAAATAGTTTGTGCTAAGATTTTCACTCAAATCTTTTATCTCATTTATATTTTCAGTGCTAAATATAAAATTTAAATACTGATAATCTCTAATGCTAAATAAATTAAGATTAGAAATAATATTTGATGTATCTTCAAAATTAGTTACAGAGTTTGATATCCCTGTTTTTATTATTTCAAATATAATAACCTGTAAATTTTTAGTTTTTTGAACTATTGTAGTTTTTGCTTCATTTGAAAATTCTTTATCAAATGCCCTTTTAAAATCAACTAAGCTACCACCTTCAAAACTTAGTGTTTTTTTATTTGTCCCTATAGTCATTGAAACATCACCAGCAGCAATATTCTCTTTCATAGAAAAAGGCTTTGATGCAAATTTTTGACTTTTTGCAATACTTTTTATTTCAATCGCATGTTCAGAATTTCTTTGTGCCGTTCTATTTGCAAATACGTCATAGTATTCTCCAACACCATCACCTATACCTACTAAATTCCTAAATGGAGAATTAAAACTATATATATCTTTAGATGCTTGATTTAATGTATTTATACGGCTGCTAATCTCTTCATATGCTGCTATCTGTCTTTGTACACTAGTCTTTTGACTACGCATTCTATCAAGTTGTTTACTTTCCTTAGCTACTTCCGCATCTACAGCATTACGATAATTATCTTCTAATAAATAAGCCGATGAATTTGTTGACATGTTTTCCTCATAATTTATATTTCACTATGTATTTTTATTATACATACCCTTTAAATATAAAACAGTTAATTTACAGTTTTGTAAATACTATATTAAAAATTATCGGATATATACGAAAACATATTATAAATTTTACATATAATATACAAAATTTAGACATTTTGACAATATATTTATTTAGGATTTTACAATAAAGCTTATTGAGGCATTAGTATGAATACCATCTGTTAATATTGTAAAGTAATTATATGGTTCAAGTCCCATATTAAGCAGCCTCAAATCTATAAGTGTGGCACCAAAACCAGCACTTTCGCTTTCGTCCAAGTTTTCATTATAAAATTGATAGAGCCTATTTTCATCATAGTATTGTCGAAATATTTTTCTTTTTTCATATATCCTTGCTAAATCTAATAAAGCTATTGGAGCTTCATTTATGACATTACATTTACAAATACTTTCTTTTCTTTCCAGTGATACTTTTATACAAACAGGCTTTTTCATTATTTCTTTGAATGAATGTAGCTCTTTATATTTTGATATATCTATAGCAGAACCTTCATCCAATTGTTTTATTAATGCCGATTCTAATTTCATAAGTTTTTTTATACTATCTTTTACAAATGTGCTTCTTCTAAACTTTACATAACTTTGCATAAGTTTTTCATTCATAAAATATTGCCCGCTAACTATAATATCATTAAGCTTCGGATATTTCCTCTGTAAAACACTCAAAGTATATACATGAGAATAATTAGCTTTAAGAGCATTATATATAAGTTCAAATATAGATTCTAATATATCATTTTTATAAATCTCATCGGTATTATTTTTTTCCAAAAATGCATTAATAAAAGCCCTTATATTTGATTTCCCATTCGCTGTAAGTGCTATAACATTACATTCGACAGTACTATCACTTGCATTTTTTACACTAGATATTATTTCTTCTTTTGAATTATGCAAATTGATAAACATTTAATATGACCTACCATAATTACTTTATACACTATTTTTTATTATAAAAAAATATAAAACACTATTCATATCTGTAGTATATATTAAAATTAAAAAATAAATATATTATCTTTCAGACATAGCAAATCCCAAAATAATACAAAACACAAAACATATAATAGTAGCGTACATTCCAAAAACACTCACACTGTTCTGACTATTAGTAAATGAAAAATTATGAAAAAATGCGGCCCCTGTAAACATGCCTATAATAAAAATAAAAGCATCGCTATCACCCTCTGATGCAAGTATAAACTGACGAGCAGGACATCCGCCCGCCAATGTAAATGAGAGCCCTGCTAATATCATAGAAAATATATTCCAAAAGATATTAGTATGTGCGACACTCTGATTTTCTAGGCCTAGATTAAACTGCCCTAATATAATATTAATTATAAGTGTCGATATAAGAAAAGACAACACTCCAGATAATAGATGCATATCTTTGAGTATTATCATATCTCTAATCCCACCGATAGTACAAAACCTTGTTCTTTGACAAAGTATCCCTATTATTATAGAAAAAATAATTGATATTAAAAGAGGAGCATACTGAGAGCCTATACCAGACTGTGAAAAAAATAAAGCGGTATTCGCTGAAAATTTTAATTTTGTTATTGAAAATATGAGTAATAAAAGAGCAACTAGAATAGGTATAATACCAACAAACCTATTAGTTATATAATTTCGACCTAATGAAAATCCATTTTTTATAAACAAACTTCCAATATATGTGCCAATTATAAGCCCAATTATACCAAATAATGCATTTATATCGCCACCGCCAAGCCTTAATATAGCCCGCCAAGTACAACCTAAAAATACAAGCGAACCAATCATTGAACAAAAGCCAAGACAAAATCTTATGATTGAAGAGCTGCCCATTCTTGCTTTATATTCTTTAAATGCAACTGCCGAAATAAAGCCACCAAATATTAAACCAAGGAGTTCTACTCTTATATGTTGAAGCGTTTCTACTCTATGAAAACCCAATGCTCCAGCTGTATCCCTTGTAAAGCAGGCAATACATATGCCCATATTTTTTGGATTCCCAAAATAAGTAAGTAGTGCTGCTATAATACCTATAACAGCACCAACTATAATAATCGAATATTTTTTTATATTATTCAAATGCTAGATTATTAACTCCAGCAAATAAGTTTCATTTCAAACTTGTAGCTCAAATCTTCATGATATGGATAAACACGAACGACAAATCCATTCTGTCCACTATCAGTACATTTCAAAGCACCGACAAAAGAATGTTTACCTTCACCCAAATCACGTGAATGCCTCATCTCTATAGTTTCTGGCTCTATAAGATTTTCACTCATATCAAGCTTACCATAATATATCTCTACTTTTACAGATTCAAAATCGATACCGCCTAGATGTATAATACATTTTATATCGATATCAGTACCTATAAGTAGTTTATCTTCTTTCATATCAGAGATAATAGTTTCGATATGAACATGAGACCAATCTTTTGTTATTCTATGCTTCCAGTCTTTAAGTTTTTTGGCTTTTTCAAATCCTTTATCAACAAGGTTTTCATATGCCTCTGTTGCTGGTGTATAATATTTATTCAAATAATCAGCAACCATTCTATTTGTAGAGTATTCAGGACAAAGTGTTTGCATTGCCCATTTCATAGCAGATATCCAGCCTCTTGGTATACCATCACGACCTCTATTATAATATAAAGGAACAATTTCTTGTTCAAGAGTATTGTACAAAGCCTTACTTTCAACTTCATCTTGATATACAGTATCAGTATATTCTTCACGTTTACCTATAGTGAATCCATTTTGACCATCATAGGCCTCATCCCACCAACCATCTAATATACTAAAGTTCAATCCACCATTTGGAGGCACTTTCATTCCACTAGTACCACTAGCCTCTAAAGGACGTCTTGGATTATTTAACCATACATCGACACCTTGTACCAAATAACGAGCAACATTTATATCATAGTCTTCTAGGAATACAATTTTATCTCTAAATTCAGGTATTCTTGAAAGTTCTATTATCTCACGAATAATATCTTTTCCACCATTATCCTGAGGATGCGATTTACCTGCAAATATAATTTGTACAGGACGTTCTTTATTATTTAGAATTTTCTTTAATCTTTCGATATCCTTAAAAACTAAAGTTCCTCTTTTATATGTAGCAAATCTTCTTGCAAAACCTATAGTTAAAGCATCTGGATCTAATATTTGATCTGCATATTCTACTTCAGTTTTTGGATAACCGCGAGATTGTAGCTGTGAAGAAAGTCTTTGACGTGCAAAACCAATCAAACGTTCCTTTCTTCGTTCATGTGTTCTCCAAAGCTCAGCATCTGGAATACGCTCTACTCTTTCCCATATACTAGAATCAAGTGGCTTTGTTTTCCATCTAGGTCCAAGATATCTATCAAATAATTGCTGCATTTCAAAAGAAATCCAACTCATTATATGTATACCATTTGTTATATGACCTATAGGTAGCTCATTTTCTGGTATATCTTTCCATATATTTTTCCACATAGCACGTGAAACATGTCCATGAAGTTCACTTACACCATTACTTCTAGCAGAACATTTTAATGCCAATACAGTCATACAGAAATTTTCAGTTTTGTCATCTTCATTTATTCTACCAAGTTTTAAGAACTCATCCATAGACATATGAATACTTTTTACATAGTCTTTAAAATATTTATCAATAAGTTCAGCAGAAAACACATCATTACCAGCAGGAACAGGTGTATGTGTTGTAAAAACATTTGAAGCATATATGATTTGCATAGCACTATCTCTGTCCAAATCATAAGCTTCCATAAGCATTCTTAGTCTTTCAAGTGAAAGGAAAGCACTATGCCCTTCATTCATATGATGTACAGTAGGTCTAATTCCAAGTAGATGTAAAGCCCTTATACCACCGATACCCAATAGTATTTCTTGCTCTATTCTATTTATAATATCACCACCATAAAGCTGTGCTGTAATATTTCTATCTTCAGGGCTATTTTCTTCAATGTTAGCATCGAGATAATAAATCATAACACGGCCAACATTAGCCTTCCATATTTGTGCATGGACTTTTCGACCAGGCATATCCACATTTATTTTAACAGGGTCGCCAGTTTCATTAAGAACAGGCTCTAATGCTAAATTATAAAAATCATTTTCTATATCATATTCTTGCTGCCAGCCATCAACATTCAAATACTGTCTGAAATATCCCTTCCTATAAAGAAGCCCAACAGCTACAAGTGGAAGTCCCAAATCACTAGCAGATTTTAAATGGTCCCCAGATAAAATACCCAAACCACCAGAGTAATTTGGTAAAGATTCATGTAAACCATATTCAAAAGAAAAATAAGCAATCTTACAATTTGCTGCTTTAGAATCATCATCTAACATATTATACCAAGATTCTTGGCTCATATATAGACGAAAATCTTCATGTACTTCACGTAGTTGCATCATCATTGCGTCATCGTTTATTATTCTATCAAAATTTGATTCTGAGGTTTCTCCCAAAACCTTAATTGGATTATGGTCTCTGTTATCCCATTGACTAGATTCTATCCTTCGAAGTAAATCTATAGCCTTTTGATTCCAGCACCACCAAAAATTACGTGTGATGTCGAGTAAAGGCGACAGCTCATCTGGAACAGATGGACTAACCATATACTTTCTTATTTTCATACATATAACCCCTTCTGATTTTTTATCAATTTTTCAAAAACACTATTTTATACAATAGTTCTGTTCATTATCGTACAAAACAAAACAAATATTACATTTTTATAACAATAAAAGCAAATGAAATTTGAAATTTTCATCTATAATTTTATATTAGAGACCTTCTACAACTTTTAAATTTTGAAAACATGTATATTGTGGTAAAAAATCAAGTTTTATATTATCGAGTCTACCATTTCTATGTTTAGCAATGACAATTTCTATTTGATTTTCGGCTTCATTGACCTTTTCACCCTCTTTCTCTTTAGTAAATCTATGTAAAAACATAACAATATCTGCATCTTGTTCGATAGAGCCTGATTCTCTTAAGTCAGATAACCTAGGTCTACCATCGCCTTGTCTAGATTCAACAGCACGAGATAGCTGAGCCAAAGACAATACAGGTACATTTAATTCTTTAGCAAGTGCTTTGAGCCCTCTCGATATTTCAGCAACCTCTTGCTCCCTTGTTCCACTTCGCTTGGTATTTGCACCGCCGCTTAATAATTGAAGATAATCGACAACTATAAATTTTAAATCTATATCTTTATTTCTTCTTCGTGATATTTCTTTAAATTTATGCTTCATCTGCCTTGCTTTACCCCGTAGCTCCATAATCGTAAGCTGGCTAGAATCATCGACAAGGATATTAGCTTTATATAGAAGATTGAGTGTTGTACCCAGTTTATCCCATTCCTTGCCTCTTACATCACCTTTTCTGATTTTTTCAAGTTCGACACGTGATTTGCTTGCAATAAGCCTTTCTGCTATTTGTATTTTACTCATTTCTAAAGAAAAAATACCTATACCATAATCTTCCGAAACTTGGGATGTAACGATGTTTTCAACAACATTTAAAGCAAAACTTGTTTTACCAACAGAAGGTCTAGCAGCTAGTATTATGAGGTCGGATGGCTGAAATCCATTTGTAATATTATCAAGTCCATGAAAGCCCGAAGGAACCCCACTAATAGAGCCTACCTGTTTACGCCTTGCATCCACTGCATCTAATGTATCGATAAGCAATGTATGTAGTTCTATAAAATCACTATCTAATCGTCTTTGTGTTATAGAGAATATTTTTTTTTCGGCAAAATCTGCACTATCTTTTGCACCATCATCGGTTGCATTGTAGGCATCTTCTTGTATTTCTTGTGATACTCTTATTAAATCTCGTAGCAAAGATTTTTCAGATACAATTTCAGCATAATATTTGGCATTTTGAGGGAATGGGCTAGAATCTATTACTCTAAGTAGATAATCCGCATCATTTTGTATAACCCTATCAAAGATATTATTTTCTTTTAGATAGCGTAAAGCCGTTTCAGTATTGATAGCTAAACCACGATTATACATCGCAATGATAGCACCATAGAATACTCTATTTCTTTCTAAGTAGAAATCATCTTCTCTAATTTTAGATAGAGATACAGCTATAGCCTCGGAAGACTGTAGCATAGCACCAAGTAGAGCCTCTTCAGACTCTATAGAATGCGGGGGTATCTTATTGTTCACAGATAATACCAGTTATGAATTATAATAAAAACTAATCTTCTTTTATTTCTGCTTCAGTAGATTCTACTGTTCCAACAACAGGAGTAATTTCTATAGCTACTTCTTCTGTTTTTTCAGCAACAACTTCAATCTCACCATCAATATTTGTAACAAATACATTGATTGGAGCAATTACATCATGATATAATTTAACTTCTACAGTATATTTACCCAAATCTTTTATATGTTTTTCAAGATGTATATCTTTTTTATGTACTTCGATACCTTGTTCTTTTAATGCATCTAAGATTGTTTGTTGAGTTACAGAACCATAAAGTTTATGATTATCAGCAACCTTCATCTTTAATTCAATAGATATGTCATTCATTTTTTCTTTTAATTCTATAGCATTGAGTTTACGCTTAGCTCTTTTTTTCTCAATACTTTTTTGCATAAGGGTAAGTGTATTTAAAGCAGCTCTTGTTTTTTCAACTGCTATTTTTTTTGGGATAAGGTAGTTACGTGCATAACCATCCTTCACTTTGCATATATCTCCCTCATAACCTAATGATGTATAATCTTTTTGTAAAATTATTTCCATAATTCCATTCCTCTCTATAATAACTTATTAAATACTATATTTATCAATTAAAAATAATAGCCTACATCATAACATAAAAAAATATTATTCGCAACCATAATTTAAGATTTAGTATTGACAAAAAAATACAAAAATATTTGACAATATAAAAAAAATTTACTATCCTAACCTAGTGTTATTATATAATTTTTTGACATGGGGGGAGAAAAATTGTCAATATGAATAAAAATAAATTAAAAAAATTTAATTATGAGAAGCAAGAAAAAGCATTTGCCTATCTATTAATATTCCCTGTTATGCTTATATATACGGTCTTCCTTTTTTATCCTGTACTCACTAGAATGCTAGATGCATTTACAAATTTTTCAGTTTTTAATCCAAATGCAACATTTGTTGGGCTAGATAATTTTAAAGAGCTGTTTTTTAACACAGATTTTTTTGCTATTATTGCTAGAACTTTTATTTTTGTTGCTATTATAGTTTCTATACAATATATTCTCGGGCTAACTTTTGCATTACTATTATCATTAGATTTGCCCTATACAAGTGGTCTAAGAAATTTTGCTATGGTACCATGGGTATTACCTGTTGCTGCGACTGTATTGGTATTTAATTGGATATTCCAGCCTGAATATGGACTTCTCAATATATTTTTTGAGGCAATAGGGCAACATCAATTAGTAAAATATTGGTTTGGCGACCCTGACCTTGCATTACCTGCGGTATCTATTATACATATATGGCGTAATGTGCCTTTCTATGGCATTGTCTTATATGCAGGGCTCAAAGGCATTCCAAGTGAATTATATGAAGCGGCTTCAATAGATGGGTCTTCATTTTTTAATACACTCTTTAAAATAAAACTCCCACTTATAAAAAAGCAATCAATAATTGTTATACTTTTGCATATTATGTTCACATACAACAATATAGATATAATACTTTTATCTACAGGTGGTGGGCCTATTGGTGTTACAAATATGCTTGCTGTAAATACATATAATATAGTTTGGTCTAAGCTACAATTTGGTGTTGGTACAGCGAGTGCCATTATGATGTTTTTAATGCTTATCCCAATAGCACTTATATCTATATATTTTTCAAATAAGGATTAAATATTATTATGAAAGTAAATAAATTTTTACGCTTTTTACAATACATAGCCCTACTTAGTTTTTACTTTGTTTTTTTTGCTCCCGTAATATGGATATTTTATTCATCATTTAGAGTAGACACGGCACTTTTTTCAGGCAAGATATTCTCAAATCCAGATGGGCTTACACTTTTAAATTATAAGAACACCCTATTTGTAGGAGAACATGGACCATTCTTTCCAATATACACATGGAACTCTTTTAGGATAGCTATTTTAGTAGTGGCTATAGTTTTGGTTATCGGTCTTGCGGGCTCATATGTATTATCACGTTATAGAATGAAGGCTAGGAATGCTTTATTATTTACTATGCTTTCTTCACAAATGTTTCCTAGTGTTTTAGTACTTCTTTCTGTATTTTCATTTTTCTACAAACTAAATCTTACAAACTCTATAATTGGTATAGCCTTGGGGCATATTATAGGGGCATTACCATTCGCCATATTTATGATGAAGGGCTATATAGATTCTATACCCAAAGACCTTGACGAATCAGCTCGTATCGATGGGCTTGGTATAATTGGAATTATAAGGCATGTGATTTTACCACTTGCAGCCCCCGGAATTGCTGTTGCCGCTTTCTATGCTTTTATGATTTCTTGGGGAGATTATCTCTATGCCTCTGTTATTTCTACCAGTATCAACACACAGACATTACCTCTAGGTCTTGCGAGATACTTCTCTTCACAACAAGTTAAATGGGGTATTATTAACGCAGCAACTGTTATAAGTATTACACCAACTATATTAATATTTGCTTTATTACAAAAGCAGGTTGTATCTGGTCTTACTAGCGGTGCTGTAAAGGGTTAATATTATTTGTAATTTTATTATTACATAATATATAGAATTTAAATTTAAGGAGATTATTGTATATGAAAAAAATATTTGTTTACTTACTTGCTATTGTGCTTATTTCAATAGCAATAGGCTGTTCGGGTGATAAAAAGAAAGAAAAAAGCATGGCTGAAGTTATTCAATGGTCGGAACACCTCGCACCACATCTTGCAACATATGCTGAAAAACAAGAGGTTTTAGAGAAAGCTTATGAAGAAAATATATTGGAACTCCCTATTTCAACAGATGCTGGTCCTGCTTTATATTTGGAGCGTTCACAGATGTATTTGCTACAAGGCAAAAGTGGTAGACCTGATGTACTTGAAGGGACACTTGAACAAGTTTATAGCTATATATCAGCTGGACTTGCAAGACCTGTCAATGACATTTTTGAAACAAGCGAATTAAAAAAAGTTTTAAAACCCGGGCTTGCTGAGGCTCTCACATTAGATGGAAAACTCTATGGATTTCCAAATTACTTTAATGTACGACTACTTGTTTATAGAAAAGATGTACTTGATAAACATGGACTTACTGTTCCTAAAACTTGGGATGAACTTATATCCACCGCAAAAACTATACGAGAAAAAGAAGCTATTAATGGCTTCATGTTTACAACACAGCTTAGAGAAGTTAGAGCATTTCAGGAATTTATGAGTTTTTATTTCACTCTTGCTGATAATATCTATACAGTTAAAGATGGAGTTGCAGAATATACAGCAGACAAGGCTGATTTTGAACAAGTGTTTCAGCTTTATAAAGATTTATTTGACGTATCTATAGACCCAAATTTTAAAGGACAAGGATATAAAGCGGTTGACTATGCTATCACAGGTGGCGATGTTGGCATGGTTACAGTTGGCCCTTGGATATGGGGACATCTAAAAGAAGAGCCTACAAGAGGCGAGGTTATGAGCAATTTATATGTTGCCGCTATTCCTATCCCTGAAAATGGTGAACCCGGTACATATATGGAAGTAAAGGGATTTGTATTTAACCCTCATGCCTCTGAAGAAAAACTTGATGCCACAGTTGATGTTGTTGAACTATTTACGGGTAAAGAATTTGCCCAAATTGGAATTGATAATGGCGATGTCTCAGTAAGAAATGATGTAGAAAGTAATATACGATTTACTCAATCATTTGGTCTCTCTGAAAATGTTGCAACTGGTAAGGTTCTTGAGTATATAAATTGGGAAATACCACAAAATACTATAATTGAACATATTCAAAATGTTATTTATGGCAAGCAAACTCCAGCAGAAGCCTCAGACAGTTTGGAAAAAATGTTAATCGATTATGCCCCAAATGCTATCCCTAAAAAATAGAATCAAAACATCATTATATCAAATATAAGTTTTGGTATAAAATATTTGGCAATAAAAAAGTGTGAGGATATATAAAAATACCTTCACACTTTTTTTTATTTCATGAACAAGCTTCTAAAACTAATTTTCAATTTTAGATTTATACTTTCTTTAATGAATTATCAATATCTTCAATGATATCATCAATATTTTCAATCCCCACCGAGAAGCGTATCAAATCTTCACCGACTCCAGACATTTTAAGCTCTTCTTCTGTAAGTTGGCTATGTGTTGTTGAGGCGGGATGTGTAGCAATAGACTTGGCATCGCCTAAATTTACAAGGCTTCTTATAATACTTACATTATCGATAAACTTTGCACCAGATTGCCTACCACCCTTTATACCAAATGCAAGCAAGCCAGAAACCATAGGCTCACTGTTTTCATCTAATTTAAAATACTCTTTTGCTAAATTATATGTATTTTCATCTGTTGTTTCTTTAATACCCGGATAATTTACCCAGCTTATTTTTGGATGTTTTATCAAATAGCTAGCCAACTTTTTGGCATTGTTAGAATGACAAGGCATACGTAAATGCAATGTTTCTATACCCATCAAAACCAAAAAGGCACTCATAGGAGATAAAGCCCCACCCATATCTCGCAATAAATCAAGCCTCACTTTATATGCAAATGCACTATTGCCCATATCTTTATAGTTTTCAAAAGCATCAGCAAATACAAGCCCATGATAACCCATATCAGGCTCTGTCATAGATTTTATATTTGAAGACTTCCAATCGAATGTGCCAAGATCAACGATAGCACCCGCAAGTGTCGTCCCATGCCCTGCCATATATTTTGTAAGTGAATGAACCACAATATGTGCACCATAATCTTTTGGTTTATGTAAATATGGTGTTGGTACAGTATTGTCTACTATCAAAGGGATATGAGCCTCTTCTGCTATTTTGGCTATCTCTTTATAATCTAATATTGTTAATGATGGATTTGGAAGACTTTCGATAAATATACATTTTGTTTTTTCTGTTATAGATTTTTTATATTCTCTAGGGTCTGTACTACTAACAAACCTAGTTGTAATCCCATAATTTTTTAATGTATGACTAAACAATGAATATGTACCGCCATATACATTTGTACTTGATATAATTTCATCGCCACTAGAAGCCAAAGCCATTATCGCATATGTTGTCGCAGCCTGCCCAGTTGCAACAGCCACACATGCAGTGCCCCCCTCAAGCATTCGAACTCGCTCTTCTAATACAGAAGTCGTTGGGTTGCCTAGTCTTGTATAAATATTACCTTCTTCTTTGAGAGCAAATAGATTAGCACCATGTTCTGCATCTCTAAATAAATATGCAGCTGTTTGATATATTGGCACAGCACATGCATTTGCTTCTTTATCAAAATCATAGCCACCATGTAATGCAATAGTTTCTTGTTTCATTTTTTTACTCCTTAAATTATGTGAGTAGTTAACATAATTATAGAAATAATATAGTGTTTACATTTTTTGTCAAATAAAAATACTGCGGTACTGCGCACGCTATAGAGCTTCGCTCGTTTAAATTTTCTAATGCTTATAATACCTTCTATAATATTAAATATATTTAATTATTATATTTCATTTGTATGTACAACTAGGCAAAGTACTGCAAAAAATAAAAAATCGTATATAATAATAAAATTAATAATAAAGGAATGTTTTATGGAAGATAATAAACAAAAAAATAAAGGAATGGAAATTATATTAATTACTAGGCGTGAACAAAAACCCGAAAAATATGAAAACTCAAAACAGGCATACAATATATTTAAAGAAATACTAAATTATGAAAAATATGAATTGAGAGATAAGGAACATTTTTGGGTTATGGGTATAGACAATGCGGGCTTTATTGTTTGCATATATATCGTTGCATTAGGCAGTGGCAATCAAGTAAAAATGACTGCGGCTGAAATATTAGATATAGCTGTTGGGCTAAAATCGAGAAGAATTATACTAGCCCATAATCATCCATCTGGAAATGTAGAGCCATCCGAAAGCGATATACTCACAACTAATATGCTTTACCATAGCTGCCTGCCATTTGGAATCGAAGTGCTAGACCATTTAATTATAGCTGTGGGTAAATATTCTAGTTTTGAAGAACTGGGTGAAATGGAAAAAATAAAAGATGATAAAACTTACAAAGAATATCATGAAGGATATATTGAAGGCGAAGAAAAAGGGATAGAACTGGGAATAGAAGAAGGGATTCAAAAAGGTGAAAAAGTTGGTATTGAAAAAGAAAAAATAGCCATAGCAAAAAGCATGTTAGCTGATAATATTGATATTAATATAATTTCTAAACATACCTGTCTAAGTGAAAAAGAAATAGAAAGTTTATAATATGTAAGATTGCATTAAATAGTACAACTAGGAAAAACTTTAATTGACTTTTTTATGCCCCTATGTATACTTGAACATAGGGATTGTATTGTCTTTAATATTTTAGGAGGATTATCTCATGTCGAGTAAGAAAACTATATTAGTAGTAGATGATGAACAAAATATTAGAGCATTATTTGCCGAAGAATTTAAAGATGACGGATATGAAGTCGTCGCTACAGATTCTGGTGAAGAAGCTTTAAATATATTAGCAAATCAAAAAATAGATCTAATAACCCTCGATATAAAAATGCCTAAAATGGATGGTATTGAATTCCTTACTAAGGTTCGTGAAAAGTTTAGGGATTTACCTATTATAATATGCACAGCTTATGATACATATAGACAAGAATTTTCTGTATGGAATGCTGATGGTTATATACTAAAATCTGGCGACCTTACTGAAATAAAAGAAAAAATAAAAAGACTTATTGGTTAAGTCTTAGAATATAATTTAAAATTACTTTCGAGGTGATATTTTGCCACATCTTCGTAAAGATCCTATAACAAAGCGTTGGGTAATTACATCAACTAGCAGAAGTGCTAAACCTACAGACTATGTTTCTGTTGGTAAGCCAAGAGAAGACAGTGCCTTAACATGCCCTTTCTGTTTGAATCATGAGGATAAAACAACAGAATCTATACTTTCTATTGACGGTGAAAATGGGCTGTGGAAAACACGCATCGTTGCAAACAAATACCCCGTGCTGTCTGAAGAGGCACATGATGATTTGCCACCACCTAATATTTTATATGAAGCACATGCTGCAACTGGCTATCATGATGTTGTTATAGAAGACCCTAGTCATAACTTCAATCTATATACAGCTGATGAAACTGATTTTAAGTATATATTTGATATAGTTATAAAAAGATTAAATGATTTATCAAAGAAAAGCGAGATGCAATATAGCCTGTACTTTAAAAACTTTGGTAGTGAGGCTGGGGCAAGCCTAGCACATTCACATTCACAGATTATAACTACCCCATTTATACCTATACAAATGATGGAAGATATACATGGTTCATTTGAATATTATAATAACCATATGGGTTGTATCTATTGTGCCATAATAAGAGAAGAAAAAAATAGCGGGCTACGTATTATCTCTGAGAATGAAAAGTTTATTGCATTCTGTCCATTTGCATCAAAAAGCCCATACCAAATATCCATTTTTCAAAAAAAACATAATGATAGTATTTTATCATTAGAAGATGAAGATGTGTATATGTTTGCTTCTATCGTAAAGGATGTGTTTTCAAAAATAAATAAAGTTTTAGGCGAACCTGCTTTTAACTATGTTCTCTATACCCTACCAACTCATCTAAGGGCTAGCTACTCTAGTTCATATCATTGGCATTTTGAAATATTACCAAAGCTTAGTAAATTAGCGGGATTTGAAATAGGCTCTAGTGTATATATAAATTCTGTTTTGCCCGAACATGCCGCAGAAGCTTTACGCTCATAGAAAATATTTGGAGATTTATTTATGAATATCATTATGATATCTGCTGAAGCCACACCTTTTTCAAAGACTGGTGGTCTTGCAGATGTAGTCGGTGGACTATCTCTCGAAATTGCTGCTAAAGGCAATGATGTAAGGATTATTGTTCCCGCATATACAATAAGTGCTCAATATATAAAAAAAGTAAAAAAACTTACATCAGTAAAAACATTTCTTGCCGGTATATATGTAGAAGGCGATATTTATTCCATAGAACATCCTCATAATAAAAATATAACAGTATACTTTGTAGCAAATGATAACTTTTTTGATAGAGATAGCATGTATATGGAAAATGGTAAAGATTATGATGATAATATACATCGCTTCACATTCTTTTCAAAATGTTCTATTGAACTTATACAATATCTATATGAATATGAAAATTATAAATCTGAAATAGTTCATCTACATGATTGGCATGTTGCTTTGGTCGCATTTTATATAAAAGAATATTATAAATCGATGGTGCCATTTGATAAAATAAAAGTAATATTTAGCATACATAATATAGCATTTCAAGGGATATTTAATTCAAAATATTTTAATATATTTGGCATTAGTTGGGATTATTTTAATCAAAATATGTTTGAATTTTATGGTAATATTTGCCTATTAAAAAGTGCAATCATCTGTTCTGACCATGTAACTACTGTAAGTAAAAACTATGCCAAAGAAGTACAAACAGCTCAATTTGGTTTTGGTCTTGAAAATATACTAAAAAATATTTCGGATAAAAAGAAATTTACTGGTGTGCTTAATGGAGTGCATGGTGATGACTGGAGACCCGATGAAGATAAATATTTGGGTGAAAATACATATACATATAAAACAGTCGCTAAAAAACAATCTATCAAAAATAATATATGCGAAGAGCTTGGCTTTGACAAATCATTTATAAAAAACAAGGCTCTTGTATCAATGATAGCACGCTTTGATATACAAAAAGGTATAGACTTAATAGATGAAATGTTTTTTGAATTATCTACTATAGAAGATGCTCTTTTCATATTTTTATTCACAAAGGCAGGCGATGCAGATATAATCGCCAATAAACTTTTGAATAGAGCCAAAAGAACTAAAAATATAAAAGTTATATTTAAATTTGATGAGCGATTATCTCATTTACTCACTGCATCTTCAGATGTATTTTTAATGCCCAGTAGATTTGAGCCATGTGGTTTAAATCAAATGTACAGTATGATATATGGTACAGTCCCAATTGTATATGAAGTTGGTGGATTGCGTGATACTGTTATACCATACAAAGGGGAAAAATCACTTGAAAAAGCAAATGGATTCACTTTCAAAGAGTATAGCGGTGATATTTTTATACAAACAATAGAAGAAGCTTTATCTATCTATCATGATAAACCAATATGGAATAAAATTATAGAAAATGGCATGGTAAGCAATTTTTCCATGTCAAAAACAGCTGATGAATATATAAAAATATATAAAAATATATAAAAAAATTTGTATCTTTACTTAAATTTTATAAAAACAAAAATAACCCTGTATTTTTACAAATAATTATAATTTAATATTGACATATGAAAACAAATATATACAATCTAAAATATATATATATATAAGGGGTTGTATTATGTATAAAAGTATAATTTTTTGGAGTAAACTTAAATTAATAACATTCACTCTCTCTATGCTTTTGTTAATATTAGGTTGTTTTAATGATAAATCTAAGAATATCATACGACCTACTGAACCATCTGTAGAAACGCCTGATAAACTCCCACCAATAACATCTTCTATATCATTTGCTCTTAACTCAGTTCCCGATGTCCCACCTCATGTACAGACTTGGATAATTACAGACTCGGGAAACACAGCAACAACAAAAAACTTTTCCAAATTAAGAGATCTTCTAAATGAGGCAACAAATAATACAATTACACTTGTATTTCCAAATATAACAGCAATACCTAATGGTGCTTTTTTTACTGAGTACCCTAACGAAAATCAAAGCATCATTTCTGTGAATGCCCCTCAAGCTGAAACTATTGGTAATGCTGCATTTAGAAAATGCAAAGGTTTAAAAAGTATTGATTTTCCTAAAGCAAAAACCATTGGTTCTATGGCATTTTCTTCTACAACTGCTTTAACGAATATTAATCTTCCTGAAGCAACATCAATTGGTTCTATGGCATTTTCTTACACAACTGCTTTAACGAATATTAATCTTCCTAAAGCCACATTCATTGAAAGAAATGCATTTTCTTTTGCCTCTGCTTTAATGACTATGACTCTTGCGACAAAGTCTGATTTAGAGATAGTTATACATCCTATTGCATTTTCAAATGTTGCTACTTGCAATATTACAGTTGTTACTTCTTATGGGGTAGCAAGGAGTGATAAAAAATGGCAGGTAGAAAGTAAAACGTTCGGACCATTTAAAGAAATTATTATAAAAAAGTAATTAATTATCCCATAAATACCTGCTCTATTACAGTGTAATGCCCATTTTTTAGATCAATTGTAATAAAATGCCGCCTCTTTATCTCAAAAATTATAAATTGTTAAATCTAAAATATATGAATATATAAAAAATTTGTAATTTTACTCAATTTTTTTTAAAACAAAAATAATCAATTGATTTTTAAAAAAAATTATATTTTTTAAAAATAATTGTAATTTAATATTGACATAGATATATATGTATGCAATACTACCCAGTATAAGTTTTTCTTATCACATATAAAGGAGCTTTTATGTCCAAAGACGTAAAATCATATCATAACTACAAGGAAGATAATAAAGAGACATATCTCGATGTTGTAAAAAGATGGAAAGAGCATGTTTCAGATATGTATAAAAATACAAAAGATGATGTTAGAATACAACGTTGGAGTTATTCTAATGGTATGTTTAAGTATCTCAATAATTATGGTGGTAATATTACCGATAATAATCCATACATTAATTTTATAGACTTAGACGAATTTAATCTACTTGTAAAAAATCTGCCGCTACCGTCAGACCCACCCGCATTCAATAATAAAAATAGACCTAATTTTTTTGGCACAATGATGGATGATTATATTGACGATGTAGCAGAATATAAACATCATCTACATACATCATTTGAAAGAATAAGGCGTGAAGCTACAACAAATGAAGTTCCAAAGCCTAGTGAGAATAAAAACAAAGATTTAAAAAAATTAAAACAAGATATTATAAAACTAGCTAAAGAATTTGGATTTGTAAGTATAGGCGTTACAAAAGTAGATAGAAGATTTATATCAGCAGAAACAGATGATGAAATAGCTTTTGATACAATGATTATACTTGGTTATGAGATACCAAAAGAGGTTATGCAAAGATACCCCGAGCCTAAGCATGCAACAGCTGCATATTATGGATATTCTCATTGTGCCAAATATGTTAATCAAGTTGCTGATTTTATCCGTGGTCAAGGCTATGACTGTAGGGCTCGCTGTTGGGAAGGTTTTATAAAATACCCTATACATGCGGTCAATGCTGGAATGGGTAATTTTACAACTTATGGAATATGTCATACACCCGAGGTTGGGACTAGACTCAAATATACATCTATTTTAATCGATGCAGAAATAGAATTAGACAAACCAAAAGATTTTAATATAGAAGAGTTTTGTTCTAGATGTAGAATGTGCCAAAAGTCATGCCCTGAAAATGCTATCCCAAAAGATGAAAAACGCTATATGGGAACTATGAGGCGCGCGACAGACCATATCAAATGCTTTAACTCTATGGCGATGCGACATGAATGTGTTCAATGCATACGTGTTTGCCCTATAAGCATGATAGGATATGAAACTGTAAAAAAATCATTACCGATGTACTATCAGTATAATCTTGTACGTGATGATTTTGTAGATGATAAAAGATATTTTGAAAATACATAAGGATAACAGATGATTAGCAAATTTAATATTATGGGAAATTTAAGCTTGATAGGCGAGCTTGATATAGATACTCAACTAACACCTATAGATATCATAAGAGAAAATAATATACAAGTTGTATTAAATAGAAAAATAATAGGCGTACAAGTTGGTGGCGTTTTTGGCAATATAGTTTTCGGCAGCAAAATGGATACAAAAATAGAAAATATGCTAGATGAACTATCTAAAAACTATATTTTTTATATTGACGAGCTTTTTTGTCCTGTCGATTATGTTAGGTTTTTATCTAGATTTTTAATTAGAGAAATGAAACTGAAAACTAAAAGCATATATAATTTTAATGAATGGATTGAAAATATAGTACAAGGTAAATCTTCTATCAGCCAATTTAATGAATATGAAAATGTTTTAAATAATTTTGATAATATTATAGTTTTGGATAGAGCAAAGATTATAATATTATCCCTAATAAATAAATTTAAAGATACATTTATAGAGCATGTAGAAGAAAAAAAATGTAGCACAGGTATATGTCGTACACTTCTATTAGCACAATGTATAAATGCCTGCCCTGCAGAAATTCATATACCGGGTTATGTTTCTTTGATGAAAAAAAATGATTATAAAAGTGGCTATGCCCTTATGCGTAAATCAAACCCATTATCTCTGATATGTGGCAAAGTATGTGCCCGCCCTTGTGAGGATAGATGCAGACGAAAAGAGATAGAAGAAAATGTTGGTGTAAGAGCACTTCAAAGATATGTTTGTATCAATGCTTTGGAAAACAAAAATTTTGAGGAAGATAAAGCCAAGAGTAATGGCAAAAAAATATCTATTATTGGAGCAGGGCCTGCGGGATTAAGCATCGCCTACTTCCTACAGAGAACGGGCTATCAAATAGAATTATATGAAAAGTCTTCAAAATCTGGTGGTGTGCTAAGTCATTATATCCCTTCTTATCGCTTAGAGATGAGTGATATTATGGAAGAGGTAAATCTAATAACAAAACTAGGCGTAAATATTCATTATAATACTGAAGTTGGCAAAGATATTAGTTTTGATGAATTAAAGAAAAACTCTGATGCTGTTGTCATAGCTGTTGGTGCAAATATTGGCAGGACAATAGATAGTATTTCTTCAAATAAAAATGTTTTTACAGCATTAGATTTTTTGAGTAATATTAAACAAAATAATAAAGTAAATATTGGTAAAAGAGTGATTGTAATAGGTGGTGGTGATGTTGCTATGGATAGTGCAAGGACTGCTATAAGACTTGATGATACAGAAAATGTTACTGTTGTAAGCCTTGAAGAATTTGAGCAAATGCCTGCGAGCCTCGAAGAAAAAAAACTTGCCAAATCTGAAAATATTAATTTTCTAAGTGGCCATGGATTAGATAATATTAAAGGCGATGACAAACTTACTATACAATTTTCAAAATGTTTGTCTGTATTTGACTTAGACGGCAAGTTCTCTCCAATTTTATCTAAAAATGAAATAAAAACTATAGAGGCAGATACTATAATATTAGCAGTAGGACAATATGCAGATTTAGGCTTTATAGGCAATCAAAATATAAAAGAATTTTTAAATATCGAAAAAAATGTATATGCTATCGGTGATGTTATAAGGGCATCTACTGCTATTGCTGCTATTAGCGATGCAAAAAAAGTTGCTATAAAAATTGATAAATCATTAGGTGGCACTGGTTTATATCTCGGTGATGAAATAGATATACCTGATGAACCTTTATCAATCAAGTCTTGGGATTATCAATTAAAAGATGAAAGTATTAGAGAAATAAATAATATAAAAGGCGATTTTGATGAGGTAGTTCACACATACACAAAAGAGGATGCATCATATGAAGCAACTAGATGTATGAGATGTGATCGAAATTCTACACAGCCGCTTTTCCTTAGGAAATAAACAATTATAGAGATAAAAATTAAAGGGAGATTATTCAATGGAAGATACTAAAAAAAAGCAGGGACGAAAGCCTAAATTATTTGAAGCATTAATATGTTTCTTTTTTATCATCATAGCAATATCAGCAACCTATAGACTCAAAGCAGGAATGGAAATGCCACTTATGCTTGGTGTTGCTGTATCTATTATATTTGCTTTTTATCTAAGATATAGCTGGTCTGATATACAGAGCGGTATAATATCTGGTGTTAATAATGCTCTTATATGTTTTTGTATATTACTACTCGCTGGTATGTTAGTTGGAATATGGATTATTGGGGGTACTGTTCCTTCGATAATATATTATGGACTTCAAGTAATAAGCCCGGGTATTTTCCTTCCATTTACTTTTATTTTATGCTCTATCGTGTCACTTGCTACAGGTACTTCTTTTGGTTCGATAGCAACAGTAGGGCTTGCCTTATTTGGTGTCGGTCAAGGGCTTGGTATTCCAACACCTATTACAGTCGGAGCTATAGCATCGGGTGCTTTTTTGGGCGATAAAATTTCCCCACTATCAGATACATCGGTTGCAGCAGCATCTATGTGTGATGTAAATATTTTTGACCATGTCAAATCTACAATATATACATCTATACCAGCTGCTATAATAACATTTATAATATATACAGTATTAGGATTACAATATGCATCTGGGACATTAGACATAGCAAATATAACCCTAATTACAACAACATTAGATGCAAACTTTAATATTTCACTTCTAGCATTTTTGCCGCCAATTATAATTATTGTACTATCAATATTCAAAGTCCCTTCTCTTTTAGCTTTGGGCTCTGGCGTTGTTATAAGTGCCATATTTGCGATATTTATGCAAGGCGTCGATCTTGGTGCTATATTTTCAGCAGCCACTAAAGGTTATACATCTAATACAGGTGTTGCGATGATAGATAAAATACTATCACGTGGTGGAATGAACATGATGGCTTCTACTATAATAATGATATTTGCAGCTACTGCCATGGGTGGTGTACTTACAAAATCTCAAGTATTAAGCACAATACTAGAATCATTATTAAAAGTTGTGAAAAAATCGAGCCAATTGATTACTTTGTCTGTATTCTCAGGGTATATAGCACAATTAATCGCCCCTACAATGATGTTTGGTATTGTTATGATAGGAAAAACATTAACACCTGCCTATAAAAAACTAAATGTTGATCCAAAAGTATTATCAAGAACATTAGGTGATACTATAACATTAGGTAATGTGCTTATCCCATGGGGAGGCGCATCCTTATATCTTCAAGGCGTATTAAGTGTCGATGCTAGCTATATCCCATACACATTTCTAAGCATTCTAAGCCCAATTATTGCTATACTATTTGCATTTACTGGTTTTGGAGTTTGGAAATTGTCAAAACAAGAATCGGATACTAAATAGGATATCTAAAAAAATATATATATATTCTAATAATATTTAATATAGTCGAGTAATAGTTTAAAAAATTAAATTATTGCTTGACTATAATACATATTTTTACTATACTACTCGTATGTTGAGTTTATTATCTTATAATATATTTGCAATCATGTCAGCTACTATGGCGACTTGGTAATACTTTTTCTACAATGTAATGATTTGCATAACTAAAGTAATTATGTGTTTCATCTGCATCTTTCTAAAAAATTCTTATTAAAAATATTTTGGTACTATTTAGTATATTCATCTTCCGAAAGGGAAAAAATTGGAAGTTTTTATATTAGAGGTGATATTTAGATTGTTATGAAACTTATTATTCAAATTGTTATTTAAATATTAATTAAAATAAAAAATTATATTTTACAGGAGAAAAAATGAAAACTAAAAGTAAGTTTATGCCCGAACCGTTTAAGATTAAGTCTGTAGAGACTATGAGTATACCTACAGCAGCACAGCGAGCAGAAGCTATAAAAAAAGCGGGGTATAATACATTCCTACTTCGTTCGGAAGATTGTTATATCGATTTATTAACAGATTCTGGTACTAATGCAATGAGTGATAGGCAATGGGCTGGAATGATGCTTGGTGATGAGGCTTATGCTGGTAGTAGAAACTTCTATCATCTTGAAAGTACTGTTCAAGAACTTTTTGGATTTAAGTATGTAATACCCACACATCAAGGTCGAGGTGCAGAAAATATACTATCTACATTGACTATCAAAGATGGCGATTATATTCCTGGCAATATGTACTTTACAACAACACGCTTCCACCAAGAAAGAAATGGTGCTACATTTAGAGATATAGTAGTTGATGAAGCACATCAGCCAGACCGTGATGATATACCTTTTAAAGGGAATATTGACCTGAAAAAATTTCAAGCTTTAATCGATGAAGTTGGCGCAGATAAAATACCTTATGTATGTTTGGCTGTAACAGTAAACCTAGCAGGTGGTCAGCCTGTATCTATGCAAAATATAAAAGAGACATGCGAACTTGCCCATAAAAATGGGATTAAAGTTATGTTTGATGCAACTCGTTGTGTAGAAAATGCCTATTTCATCAAGACATTGGAGAAAGGACATGAAAATAAAACTATCAAAGAAATAGTGAAAGAGATGTTCTCATATGGTGATGGTTGTACTATGAGCGGTAAAAAAGATTGTCTTACAAACATCGGTGGTTTTTTATGCATGAATGATGAAGAACTGTATACTAATGCATGTGGAATGGTTGTTCAATTCGAAGGTATGCCTAGCTACGGTGGAATGGCAGGGCGTGATATGGAAGCTATGGCAATAGGTCTACAAGAATCTGTAAACTTTGATTATATTAGTCATAGAGTAAATCAGATTAAATATTTGGGTGAGCTACTTGAAAGCGAAAATGTACCTATGGTAAAACCATTTGGTGGTCATGCTATATTCTTAGATGCGAGAGCATTTCTTCCACATGTCCCTCAAGAAAATCTTACAGCACAAACATTAGCTGCTGCAATATATGAAGACAGTGGTGTTAGAACTATGGAGCGTGGTATCGTTTCTGCTGGGCGTGATGTTGTTACAGGCGAAAACCATAAACCAAAACTTGAAACTGTTCGTCTAACTATACCAAGACGTGTTTATACATATGCTCATCTTGATTATGTTGCTGAAAGTATTGTAAATCTATACAAAAATAAAGAGAGCATTAAAGGACTTAAATGGGTATATGAAGCAAAAGTATTGCGCTTCTTTACGGGTAGATTTGAAAAAATAAATTAATTTTAAATATGTTTTTATTGATTTATACATAAAAATGCATACATTGAAAGGTATAGTTATAATTTATTTTATAGGAAATTGTAACTGTACCTTTTTTATGTTTAAAAATTATTTCAAATTTTAAGGAGATTACTATTATGAAAGAACGAGAACAATTAGGTAGTAGGCTCGGCTTTATTCTAATATCAGCAGGATGTGCTGTTGGGATGGGCAATGTTTGGCGTTTCCCTTATGTTACAGGTCAAAATGGTGGTGGTGCTTTTGTACTTTTATATTTAATTTCTCTCATTATGCTTAGTCTTGCCCCACTTGTTATGGAATTTGCTGTAGGGCGTGCTGGTCGTCATGATATAGCACATTCATTTAAAGAACTACAAAGCCCCGGTAAAAAATGGCATTATGTTGGATATGTACAGATATTTGGTAATGTAATACTCATGCTATTTTATACCACATTAGCTGGCTGGTGTTTAGCATATGTATTTTATATGATTTCTGGTCAACTTAATAATTCTAGCCCTGAACAAATAGGTGCTTTCTTTGGCGGAATGTTAGCAAGCCCTCGTACATTAATATTTTGGATGGGGACTACATTATTTATAGGTATATTTGTATGTTCTATTGGGCTACAAAAGGGTGTTGAGCGTGTTAGTAAAATAATGATGATAGCATTATTTGCTTTTATGGGTATATTAGTTATTCGTTCCCTAACATTACCAAATGCTATGGAAGGTGTTAAATTTTATTTAGTACCTGATTTTGGTAAACTATTTGAGAATGGTTTTAGTGGATTTATAGCTGTATTTTATGCGGCTATTGGTCAGGCATTTTTCACACTAAGTCTTGGTCAAGGTGGTATGGCTATCTTTGGTAGTTATATTAATAAAAAAAGAAGATTGACAGGGGAGTCTCTTATTATCTTATCACTTGATTGTCTTGTTGCCTTACTTGCAGGTTTAATTATATTCCCAGCTTGTTTTGCTTTTGGCGTTAATCCTGGTGAAGGTGCTGGTCTTGCTTTTGTAACATTACCAAATATATTTAACGAAATGCCTCTCGGTCAATTCTGGGGAGCAATGTTTTTTATATTCCTCACTATGGCAGCACTCACTACAGTTATAGGTGTATTAGAAAATATATATGCATTTTTGATGGACCAATTTGGATGGGAAAGAAAGAAAACATCTATCATACTTTTTGTTTCTCTATTTGTATTTAGTATTCCTACAACATTAGGCTTTAATGTATGGGGAGGTTTCCAACCACTTGGAAAAGGGACTGTCGTATTAGATTTACTCGACTTCATCGTAAGTAATAATATACTCCCACTTGGTGCTTTGGTTACTATATTCTTCTGTACTAGAAATTTCGGTTGGGGATGGGATAATTTTATCAAAGAAGCCAATACTGGCGAGGGCATTAAATTCCCTACAAGTATACGCTTCTATGTATCATATGTTATACCATTAATAATGTTGTTTATATTTGTATATGAATATGCTCGAAGATTTATATTAAGTTAATAATTATTATTTATTGATAAATATTTATAGGGCTATGGTAATATTTTTTTATTACTATGGCCTTTTTTATTATCAACTTCTATAATTAAATTAATTATTCTTGAAATATATATATTTTAAGATATAATTTTACACAAGCTAAATTTACACTCTTTATATATAAAATTAATAGATAGGTTTTTATTATATATAATGCATGTTTAATTTTAATTTATATATTTACCTACTTTTTAATTTATATGACTTTTATAATTTTATATCTTAAAAGCTTTTTTATGGCTTTAATAATGTTTTCTACAATACCAGTCCCTCGCATCATGTGGGATAATAAGACTATAAAATATGTGCTACTTTCATTACCACTTGTAGGATTTACATCGGGTATTGTATGGTATGTTTTTGTAAATATTATAGAATTTTTTTCTTTGCCACCTTTTATAATTGTATCACTTGTTATGATTTGTCCATATATATTTAATGGATTTATTCATGCAAATGGTTTTATGGATGTAAATAATGCCATACTATCATCTAAAGAAAAAGAAAAAAAATTAAAAATATTAAAAGCCTCTAATGTTAGTGGCTTTTCTGTCCTCTCTATAATGTCATTATTTATTATAGTGTACCCATCTATCTATTATATTTATTCATACAAAGAATATTTTTTAATGTTTATTTTTATACCCGTTTTTTCACGTTGCTTTTCATCACTATCTGTTTATATTATGAATCCAATATTTGAAGGCGGTTTTGCATCTGTACTCAAAAAAGATAGTGGCATTTTCCATATAATATTTATAATTATTATGACTATTATATTTGCCTGTTTAGCATATCTAGCATGTTCCACATTTGCAATTATTATATTTATTATTGAGCTATTAACGTTTTCACTTTCCGTGTTATATGCATATAAAAATTTTGGCGGCATTTCAGCCGATATTATGGGATATACTATAACTATAAGTGAAGCCTCTGCTTTACTCGCATGGGCTATTATTGTTTTTGAAGGTCTGTTATAATATTTACTTTTATAAATAAAAATTGAGTTGTTATTTATCATATATAAACTGAAACAATATTAGGAGCATACGAAAATGAAATTGTATTTTATAAGACATGGCGTAAGCATTGCAAATGATATGAATGTATATTGTGGTTCTACTGATGTAAGTTTATCAGACAATGGAATAGCATCTCTAAAAAAATTAAAAGACGAAAATATATACCCTAAAGAAATTGATTGTTTTTATACAAGTAAACTTAAAAGAACAATTGAAACCCTCTCTGTTATATATCCAAATCTTCAATACACTAGCCTTGAAGAAATAAATGAAGTCGGTTTTGGAATATATGAAATGAAAAGTCATGATGAACTTAAAAGCAATCCAGAATATATAAAATGGCTTGAAGATAAAAAATTTATAAATTTTAAATCCCCCGGTGGCGAAAATATAGATGATGTTTTATCTAGGCTAAAAATAGGTATGAATAAAATATTTGCTGATATAAAAAATAACAACTATGAAAATATTGCAATCATTACTCATGGTGGTATTATAAGTGTTATGATGAATAATTTTTATAAAGAAAATGATGACTACTATGGTTGGCTCCCTAAGAATGGACGTGGATTTATGCTTGAATTTGATGACCCTAATAACAAGGCAATATCTTATAAAGAAATATAAGTTTATGTTAAATAAATTTTTGTATACTTTAAAAATAATTTTTATATTAATATTTTTTATTGTTGGATGTAAAAAAAAAGATAACACTACTCAATTAGATAATAGCAATGTACGCATCATCAAAGATATAGAAGGGCAAAATATAAAAATCCCTAATGATATAAAAAAAATAACGAGCATATCGCCAGCCATTACAGATATAATTATCGAACTGGGATTTTATGATAAATTAGTTGTTGTAGATGAATATTCCCATGAGGTAGATGCTTCTATCGCAACAAATGATAATATAGTAAAAATTGATATGCTTAACCCAAATATAGAAAGCATAATAAATAGTGGCAGCAATATTGTTTTTATATCAACAATAAATAATAACACATCGCATTTTTATCTATTGGAAAAATCGGGAATAACTGTAGTTAATATACCCACAAGCACAAGATTAAATGAAATAGAAGATAGTATAATGCTAGTTTCTCGTATATTAAATTGTGAAGATAAGGGCAAAAATATTGTAGATGAAATGAATAAATCGCTTGAAAACATTAGAGCCATAGGGCAAACAATTACAAATAAAAAAAGTTTATATTTTGAACTACAACCTCCTCCCAATCCATACTCATTTGGAAATGGTGTTTTTATGGATGATGTTATTAATATAATTGGTGCTGAAAATATATTTAAAGATAAAAAAGAATGGATTAAAGTAAGCGAAGAAAATATTATAACACTCAATCCTGATATTATTGTCATTCTCAATGAGCATGGTACAAGTGTTGCTGATAATGTAAAAAAAAGACTCGGCTGGGACAATATTAGCGCTATAAAAAATGATGCGATTTATTTAATCCCCGGCGGCTGGCTTTCAAGACCAACACATAATATAGTATCTGGAGTAAAAATTCTTGCAAAATATGTTTACCCCGATGAATATAAAGATTTATAACTACTGCATAGGCTTTAGCTACTTTAAATATATTTTCATTAGAAATTTCAAATTGTATTAAATTATGATATAGTCAAGGAAAATCTTAGAGGAGATAGAATTGCAGAAGAGAGTATCTTATAAAATAAAAATATTTATAATAATTATTATCATTATAGTTATATTATTTCTAAGCATAATACTAGGCTCTATTTCTATCAATCCAATTAATATCATCAATATAATATTACATAAAATATTTAATATTCCATTAAAAGAAGATATAACAAAAAACACAATTTCTATTATATGGCTTTTACGTATCCCTAGAGTATGCTTGGCATTTTTAATAGGGGCCGCACTTTCAACCTCAGGCTGTATTTTACAATCAACATTAAAAAACCCTTTGGCATCTTCTTATACATTAGGCGTATCATCTGGGGCTGCATTAGGTGCATCGATAGCTATGATAATTAATTTTCAAAATCAACTACTTGGCATGTTTACAATACCAATATTTGGGCTTGTTTTTGCGATGCTTACTATAAGTATAGTAATTATATTTTCATCACAAGTTGACAAACAAATAAGTGGCAATACTATAATATTATCAGGTGTAGTATTTTCTATTTTTATAAATTCTTTACAAGCATTACTCATGAGTTTTTCGCAAGACAATATTAAAAATATAATATTTTGGCAGATGGGTAGTTTTTCATTTAAAGGCTTTGAATATATTCTAATACTTTTACCTATAATGATTATATGTATTTTATTTTTATATTCAAAACATATGGAATTAGATATACTCACATTTGGCGAAGAGAGTGCCCTTAGTATTGGTATCGACCAAAAAAAAATGAAATGGGTTTTAATATTTGTATCTGCAGTATTAACTGGTGTCTCTGTATCATTTGTTGGGATAATAGGATTTATAGATTTAATAGCACCACATATTACTAGAAAAATATTTGGCTCTTCTCATAAATTAGTCATCGTAGCATCCTCTTTAATCGGTGGTATTTTTATGGTATTTGCAGATATGATTTCGAGAATTATAATAGCACCAGAAGAGATACCCGTGGGCATAGTTACATCCCTATTAGGCGCTCCATTTTTTGGATATATTTATTTCAGAGGGAATAAAAAATAATGGCTGCTTTAAAATTAGAAAATATAGCCTCTGGATATGGAGGACTAGACATAATAAAAAATATATCATTCTCATTAGAGTACGGACAAAATTTATCAATACTCGGTCCTAGCGGATGTGGCAAAACAACATTGCTAAAAACTATGGTTGGTATAATAAATCAAAGCAGAGGTAATATATTTATAGATGATAAAAATATAAATAATATTAAACGCTTTGAAATCGCAAAAAGAATATCTATGCTTTCTCAATTGTCAAATACATATTTTTCTTTTTCTATATTCGATACCGTTATGCTTGGTAGATATATTCATATGAAAGGGGTATTTTCAAAGCCATCAAAAATTGATATAGATATTGTAGAAAATTGTTTGAAGGCGGTGCATTTGCTAGATATAAAAGATAAAGAAATTAATACATTATCGGGGGGGCAACTACAGAGGGTTTTCTTGGCACGTACATTTGCACAAGAGCCTAGTATAATACTTCTCGATGAGCCGACAAATCATCTTGATATTGGAAATCAAATATCCTTACTCGACTATATGCATGAATGGGCTTCTATTGGTAATCGTTGTATAGTTGGTGTTTTGCATGATATTAATCTATCATTAAGGCTTTCAGATAAAGTCCTACTTTTGAAAGACGGTGATATTTTATTTTATGGTGATAGCTTATCTATGGATAAAGAGCTTTTTAATATACTGTATGATATGAATGTTGTAAAATTTATGAACGCATCGTTGAGAGAATGGAATACTAAATAATTTTTAATAAAACGTATTTCTTAGAAAATTTAACAAAAGATTGAATAACCACTGTAACACAGGTGGAAATATATATGTAAGTACCATTAAAAATGCAAATGGAGAAAGGTCTAATACGCCTATAACAAGTTTTCTACGAAAATTGCCAAATACTTTATCGATAACTCCGTCTGTTAGCATCGCAAGAGTACGCATCAATGGACTATGTGGGTCAATTTGTATAGCCCCAAAAGCCCTAAGCCAACTCAGAATAATCCAAATGAACCATACAAATGTATAGGCTCTTATAATTACCATGATAATTTTAAGTATAGCTGATAATATTTTATAGAGTGTAAAAAAATCCATGTTTACTCAAAATCCATTACAACATCTTCAATTGTTTTTGCTTCTTTTACCATAGTTAGAAATTTTGTTACATCAAATAATTTTCTTAGAGGCTCTGTTAATGAACAAAAATAAACACTAGAAGAAGTTTCATATGACTTTCTTAGAATATTGGCTAATATACCAAGACCTGATGAACAAATATATTCTACATTAGAAAAATCAAATATATAACATTTGAAATCAGAAAACCTAATATCATCTATCTTTTCTTCAAACAAGTTAATATTTTCTGATATTATATTTTCATCAACATTAATTATCACAACATCTTTGTCTATTTTTGTTTTGATCATAAAAACTCCATAAATGTTAAGACGCAAATTGTATATAAAAATCAAAAAAAATCAAGAGTTGATACAAAGTTGTAAATATTATATTATAAATCTTATATTAAGATATTTTAAATAATGTTTTAATATGTATCATTTTTTTTTTGCTCTATTGAAAAATATATTTTAATGAACTATATTGATAATGTATAAAATGCTACTTATGGAGATTATGAATGCTTATTGCAAAAAAAACATTTGATGATGGATTTATATTTACATTAGAAAATAAAAATGGATTAAAAGTAGAACTTACAGATTTTGGTGCAAGTATAGTATCTGTAAATATTGCTGACAAAAACAATAATCCAAAATCGATTTCCTTTGGTAGTGAGGAAAGTAATTTCTATAAAAATACAAAATCTTATATAGGCTCTAGTGTTGGCAGATTTGCTAATAGAATAATTGATGGCAAATTTACCCTCGATGGGAAACAATATTGCCTGCCGATAAATAATGGCAAAAATCATCTTCATGGTGGTATAAAAGGATTTTCATTTAAACAATTTGATAACTATATTGGCGAGGGCTCTAATGACTGCTCTGTTATATTTACATATAAATCTCTCGATGGCGAAGAAGGATACCCCGGCAATATGGATGTGGCTATTACATATACAGTAAATGAAAATAATGACCTTATCATCAACTATAAAGCAGTCTCTGATAAAGCAACACCTATCAATCTAACAAATCATGCCTATTGGAATCTCAATGGACAAGGCAACATATTAGACCATACCCTAACACTATTGTCAGATTACTATCTACCTGTAAATCTTGATTGTTCGGCAACAGGCGAAGTATTAAAGACTAAAAATACAGCATTCGATTTTAATAAAGAAAAAATAATCGGCAAAGATATTGATAAAGTAAATGGAGAAATATATGGCTATGATAATTGTTTTATTTTTAATGATACTGATATAAATAAATGCAAAGCAAAATTATATTCAGAAAATAGCGGAATATCTATGGAAATATTTACAGATAAACCTGCAATACAACTTTATACAGGAAATAATTTGAAAGATGAAAAAACACGTGAAGGGATTCTAAATAAATATAATGCAGTTTGTCTTGAAACACAATATTTACCATGCTCACCAAATTTTTTGCATTTCAAAAGCCCAATACTAAGACCAAATGAATTATATAATTATACGACAATACATCGTTTTTCTGTAAAAAAGTAGCGATACCTACACAATTATATAAAATAAAGAATTTAATAATGCTTGACGTTTAAATATAAATAAAGTATACTTTGTCGACTAAAATAAATTAAAATAGACTGTTGGGAGATATATAATGAAATCTTGTGCAATATGTGGAAAAAGAAAACAAACTGGAAATAACGTAAGTCATTCAAATGCAAAAACGAAAAGATCATTTAATGTTAATCTTCAAAATATTCGAGCTGACGTTAATGGTGCAACAAAATCTATAAGAGTATGTAGCAACTGTATAAAAAGCAATAAAGTTAAAAAATCTTTATAAAAAATTATTCTAAATAATCGTTATACATGCGAATAGAAATAGCAAAATATGCAGGCTTTTGTGATGGTGTTAAAAATGCTGTCGAGAAGTCTTTTTCGTATGCCTTAAAAACGAAAGAAACTATATATGTTGATGGGCATCTCATTCATAACCCTCAAACTATCAAGATGCTTGAAAATAGTGGTGTTACTACATTTGAAGATAGTAGTCCATTATCCGACTTGAAAGATAAAAAAGTTATAATACGAGCACATGGTGTCAGTCCTAAGAGGCTCAAAGAAATAAAAAATCATGCCAAAGAAGTGGTTAATCTTACATGTAAATATGTAGCAGATGTGCAATCAATTGTAAAAAAATATAACAGACTAGGCTATAGAACTATTATCATTGGTAAAAAAGAACATCCTGAAGTTATTGGTATTATTGGTTTTGCAGAAGAAAATCATGGCGGCTATGTTATCATAAAAGAAAGTGATATTGAAGGCCTACCAAAAGATAATAAAAATATACTTATAGTTTCACAAACTACTATGCAAAATGAAGTCTTTAACATCCTAAGTGAAAAGATTAAAGACTACTATAAAGACAGCGACAATATAATAATCAAAAATACTATATGTGCAGCAACATCATTAAGGCAAGAAGAAACAAAAAAACTGGCAGACAGAAATGATTTAGTTTTAGTTATAGGCGGAAAAGATAGCAGCAATACCAAAAGGCTTTATGAGGTGGCAAGCGAAATAAAAAAATCTTATTATATAGAAAAAGAAGAAGATTTATATAATATAGATTTTTCAGGATATGAGAAAATAGGCATTACAGCAGGGGCTTCTACACCAGATTGGCTGATAGAAGAAATCGCAAATTCCCTACATACAATAAGCAGTAAAGGTATAGAAAAGTATATTGATAATATATTAAAATTTCTAACATATAGTAATTTATTTTTTGCTATAGGTGCTTTTTTTATATCATTTATGATTAGCGATGTGCTTGAAATAAAAAATGTATATCAAATAGGATTATTAACAGCATGTTATTATTTTATAATGAGCAGCATTAATCACTATACCAATGACAGTTTAACGATAAGCAATAATCCACAGTATCTATTTTTTATGAAAATTAAAAATATTATGATGATAATTATTTTACTATCAACTGTAACTATGCTTTTATTGGCATACTACCTTGGAACTAGTATTTTAATCCTTAGCCTTTTTTCATTTGTACTTGGGATAGCGTATAATATGAGTTTTAAAAAAAACATGGAATCTTCTCGCTCTTTGATTTTTACATTATTTAAAAAACTCGCATATTTCAAGGCTTGGGTTATTACATTTGCTGTAACTATTTTGCTTAATGGCTCATATATAATTTATTATCAAATGGATATATATAAACAACAAAAAAACATAATATTTTCTACAGTCATTATATTTTTCTTTATGTTAATGAGGCAAATATTTTTTGATATACGAAATTCACAGAGTGATAAAATTGCAGGCACAAAATCTATTATTTCTTTTATTGATATAAATATACTTTATAAAATATTTGCTATACTACCGATATTATTATCTTTATCTATTATACTTGCTGTATATTTTGGATACTATGATATTAATAAACTAAAATATATAACTGTTTTTTTATATGCTTTTATACTTATTTTTATAATGAAAAAAAAGAATATAATAAGGAATCCTTACAGTTTTTCTTTTTTGATAGATTCGCCAACCTATATTATAGGCATACTAACCTTGCTATAAAATATAGTATATTTTGCAATTTTTGATATAAATAATATACTACTAATATTAATTTGTTTATTTTTTGGGAGATAATAAAAAATGTCGAAAAAAAGAGGGCTTGGAAAAGGGCTAGATGCACTACTGAAAAGTGATAAAGAAAATATTATAAATAATGATAAAGAAATAAGAAAATCTTTAGACGAGGTACATACTACAGTTGGTGTTAGTAAAATTCTTTTATCAAAAATAAAACCAAATCCTGACCAGCCAAGAAAAGTTTTTAATGACAATGAAATAAAAGAGCTTGCGGAAACTATAAAATCTAATGGTCTTATCAATCCACTCACACTAAGATGCAAAGATAATGAATATCAACTTGTATCTGGGGAGAGGCGATTCCGTGCATTACAATCACTTGGTATGGAAGAAGCTGATGCTATTGTTATTGAAGTTGCCGATGAAAAAATGCTTGAGATCACGCTTATTGAAAATATACAAAGAGCAGATTTAAATGCTGTTGAAATTGCTTTAAGCTATCGTAAACTTATAGATGATTTCAAAATAAAACATGATGACCTTGCCAAAAGAATAGGTAGAAATAGAAGCACTGTAACAAACTCTATGCGTATACTTGAGCTCTCTGATAGTATAAAACAACTCATAATAGAAGAAAAAATTAGCGAAGGGCATGCAAGGGCACTGCTCTCTGAAAAAGATGAAATCAGAAGAGAAAGGCTTGCCATAGAAATAGTAGAAAAATCTTTATCTGTTAGAGATATCGAAAATATTGTAAAAATAAAAGATAAAAATATATATAAAGATAATGAAGCAAAACCTAATGACCCAAATCTAAAAAAAATAGAAAATGATTTAGAAAAAATATTTGCAACAAAAGTTAATGTAGTAGACAAAAATGGTCAGTCTGGCAAAATTGTCATTGAATATTACAGTTCAGATGATTTAATCCGAATTATTGATATACTTGAAAAAGATGAGTATCAAAAAAAATCATCCACAAAGGAAATTATAGAATATTAAGTTATGAACAAAGCAAAAAAAAATACGGTGTGTTTTATATTATTATTATTATCAATATTTCTTATCAACACTATAGCAATATATGCAAAAGAACAAACAATAGTATCTATGATGCCTATTCCAAACACCTATAAAAAAGATAGAAAAATATTAAAAATATTTTCTGTCAATTTAATGAATGCAGGATTTATTAAACTTATAAAATATGAAAAAATACATAGAAAATTAAAAAAAGAGAAAATAAATTTAGACGAAGCAAATATAACAAATCTATTAGAAGCCTCATCGACATTCAATAGTGAATATGTCATTCTACCAAAATTATATTTTAACACAAATATTATAACAAATATAGCGACAAGCCCAAATACAAATATAGTACATAATAATCAAACTAATATAACAGTATCTCAAACAAATAATATATCATTAATAACAAATACGACATTTACCACTAATATTATAAAAATGTATGATTTTAGTCTTATAAATAATAATAAAAATATATTATATACAACTAGTATATCAAATACAAATGAAATACAAAATGTGAGTAGCCAAATTATATCTATATTAAAATTTAATTTTGCCTCTAGTATGCTTGAAAATATATCAGAGGATACTTCGATTGGAGAAGATGAAAAATATGTAGACTTTTGGATAGAGAAAAAAAATCCTAATGGGGATTTTCAAAAAATAAATACCAATGAGAATTTTAATATAGGCGACAGTATAAAATTTAATTTTGAACTATATGAAGATGGATATATAAATATCATATATGTTTCAGAGCCTAGTACAAATATGATATTATTATATCCAAATAATTATAACAAAGGCAATGCTACAAATAATACAATGTTAATATCTAATAATATATATCAAAGCCCCTCAGAATCTAATAATATAGAGTTTATATTAAACTCTAATGGTATTTCAAAAGCATATCTTATATATTCAAACAATAATAAAGAGATGTATAATAAAAACAATCTATCAAAAACTGCATTTCCAGAAATAATAGAAAAATTAGAATTTGTTAAAGATATAAAAAAAGCTCTAGAGCCAAAAGTTAACAAAAAAAACTATATGATAAAAAAGATAGTTATCAAATGTGGGGAAGATGCTATAGAAGCTCAAGACCCAAATCTCCCAATTATAAAGATAAATACAGAATAGTAATTATTAATTTAATATTAAAAAATAATAATTACTACTTCACTACATTTATATCTTCACCAGTCAATGCACCACTAGGACAACCAGTGCTATTCTCTTCATTAAGACTGTAATTTGAATAATCAATCTCTGCCAAGAAATCATGCATTTTTATAGCACCTCCTGATTTTTTCACACATATACCACATGCTATACATGCTTTTTGACATTGCTTTTTAGCAAGTGGTCCTTTATCATGCGAGTTGCAATATATGTGAAATTTTTGACTTACAGGATGTATCTCAATCAATTTACGAGGACAGGCTTTCACACATGCACCACAAGAAGTACATTTATCTTCTACTATATCTGGGATGCCGCCCTCCCCTTCTACTATCGCATTAAATTGGCAAGAAGCTTTACAATCCATAAAGCCCAAACATCCATAAGAGCAATCTTTGTTTCCGCCTATCAGATGAGCTGCTGAACATTTATTTACACCAAAATACATTTTATGAGAAAAAGAAATATTATAAAATCCATGGCAAAATATAAAGGCACGTGTTTTTTCTTTTGCCTCTGGGGCTTCTATGCCTATAATATCAGCAATAGCATTTGTTACATCAGTACCACCAACAGTACAAGCATCAACAGACGCCTCTCCTTTCACAATAGCGCTAGCAAGCTGGGCACATCCAGGTTTGCCACAAGCACCACAATTAGCAAGTGGTAAGACAGCCATAATTTTTTCAACTTTTTCATCCACCTCTGTATGAAAAAACCTACTAGATATAATAAGTAAAACAGAAAGCAAAAGAGCTATAGAGCCAGAAGATATTGACGCAATTATTATTGTATTCATTTCTATAATCCCTAAGTATTATTCCAAATATTAAAATTAATGAGTACATAGGATATCATATATAAACTATATTTCAAGAAATAATATTTTTTATTGGATACTTTTAATCAAAAGAACTAAGAATAAAAGCCATTGGTTATATATATAACTCAAAACATTTAAAAATTGACTATATACTCAGTATATTTGCTTCCACTAGATATAGCATCGGTCTTTGTAACATTGGTATTTGAGTTTCTGTTATCTCTAAACAATTCTTCTAGCCATCCTAATATAACATACTCCGTTGCTTCATTCATCTCACTAAAAGAATTAACATGAAGTATTACACTTTTAGACCGAACCTTTACTGGGATCATATTAGCATTTTTAAAATATAAATTAAATTTAGATGATGCAATATTTAATATGCTTCTCTTTGGAAATACTTTTAGTATAGAAGCAAGCATTTGAGAAAACGTAGTTCTATACATATGCCTACCAAAATTGACCATCTTATCAAGTTCACCATCATAAAAATAATTAAGCAAAAAATTTAACGGGTCTAGATATGATGTTATAGCTGGATAAAAATCTCTGTTGTATATATCTGATTTTAATAACATAGACACCTGAGGTGGCAATGTTTCAATCCATTCATGATACTGCTGTTCGCCAAATGTTTCTTTAATAAATGTTTCTATAAATAAAACCTGATAGCCAATAACACTCACACTAACAGAATCTGCTGATCCATTATCAATTAAGTCAATATCAATTAATTTATATTTTTCAATTTCCGAATCTAATTTAGAAACAGAGGAATTGGTATTACAGATAGCATTAGAAATGTTTTCTGAAATATTATATATTTTTTCAAAATCAATAGATAATTTTGAAACTTCATCATTTACTTCTTCAGACATATGTTTTAGTTTATTAAATGATTCATTTGAATGAGATAATAATGATGCTATTTGTTGCATATCATTAGAAGAATTATAAAATTTATCTAAGATAGCAGTATTTTGATTTTTTATATCTTCAGTTATATGAAAAACATTTGATATAGTTACAGATATTGTATTTAAAATTCTCAAATTTTCGGATTCCGAATTATTTTTTTCAACTAAGACAGACTCAACCATCTCTTTCGTATTAAATATTAATGAATCAAAACTTTCTCTAGCTTGACTAATATCTAAGTTTCCACTTGTTATCTGATTATAAATGGCTGCTAAAGATTGATGAGCATTTTCAGCTTCTTTATTAGATATATCTGAAAGTTTTCTAATCTCTTCTGCAACAACAGCAAAACCAAGTCCATGTTCACCAGCATGAGCAGCCTCTATTGCCGCATTCATCGCAAGTAAATTTGTTTGCTGTGCTATATTTGTTATTGAATTTACAAAATCATTAATCGAACCAATCAAATTTGTTAAATCTTTTGTGGTTGTTAATGTATCTTCTATTCTCTTTTTATTTATGACAGAAGAAGAATGAACCTCTTTTATCTTTTCAAACAAAGAACTATTTTGAGAATTTTGATGCTTCATATTACTTAAAATGCTTTCAGTTCCCAATGATAGTTTTTTCACATGGGATATTTGGTCATCTATCATCATTTGAAAATTTTTAATTGTTTTTTTAATTCCATCTAATGTATCAGCATTTTTATCAATCGTATCACTTATATCTATTATATCCGACTTCATATATTCGATATGCTTTGTTTCTAAAGAAATTGTGTTTTGTATCGATGGAGTAGAATTTAATATATCTTTCATTATCCTTGAATTTTCATCAACATTCTCTTTCAATATATTCGATTGATTAAGAATTAATGATAAAATATTTTTTATATTCGACACTGTAAAATAGATATTATCCATAAATATATGGAACCAAATTGTAACCTCTCCAACCTCATCAGGAAGTTCATATTTATTAAATTTTAAGCCAAGCTCTTTTTTCTGCACACTATTCTCTAAGACATCTGATATTGAAATTATTGGTTTAAATATATTAGATAATGCAATATAATATACAATTACTATAAAAAGTATGGCAATAAATACAGAAATAAATGTGGTAATATTCATATTTACAGCAGCAGATTTAAACACAAATGTTGGTACTAATAAAATTATATCTATACCATTATAAGACCTCGTATAATAATATTTAAACCCTTCTTTACTATTAATATTGCTCCCATAAGATATATCTCTAGAAATAGTATCTTTATATCTTATAGACGATAATATATCGAGTGAAAATTCATTCTCAAGTACATAATTGTTATCTTTATTATAATATAAAATATCCCCACTATCTCTATGTGTCATTATAATACTTGAATCTGCTATATAGTTAAAGTCTTCTATATATGCCGCTAATAAATCTAAATCTATAATGCTCGCTGACATACCAATAATCTCATTATTTAAGTACACAGGTGAAAATATAAAAAGCACTTTATTACCAAATAATCTATTAATACCTGCTGTAATATATGTATCGCCTGCCTTAATATTTTTTACATCTTCATATATTTTATCTCTTGTATTTCCATTTAAAAGCCATTCCGAATCATATAATAAACCATCTTTAACATATTTGAATTGGCTTATTTGATCATTAGCATTGTCTATAAAGATGTAGAATCCAAAAAAATATTTATCTCTATTATTAATTTCAAAATCCATGAATACAGTTTTTATATCATTTTCAGATTCGGTAGTCCTTCTGATTTTATAATAACTTTCTAAAACCTTTGCCAAAACAATACTATAGTTTTCTCCACTTGCAACTTGATTCTCTATAACAGATTGCAACATCTTCGTATTTTGTATAGCACTATCTTGAATCGCATTTTCAATAGGACTGTTTATAGCAGCATTATTTGAAATGGAAACAAAAATAGAGGCAATTAGAATAAAAATTACTAACATACCAACGATTTTTACTTTAATAGTCATAGAAATACCTTTGAAATTATTATCGGAATATAAAATCTATTTTTTTAATAAACAAATAATATTTTATACTGACACTTTACTCTCTAAAAATAAAATTTACAATACATCATTTCTAACAATACTTGTTTATGTATAATAGTACATATTCTTATAATTATAAATAAATATTATTTCTAAATAGTATAATATACTTTATTTTTATAGCTACTTATTATATACAATTAATGTACAAATAAAAAGGTTTTTTGACATTAATTGTTTTTATAATATAATTTTATAACTAAATCATATTATAATCAGCATGGAGGACAGTAATAAAAAATGAAAAAAGTTAATGTAGCAATAGTTGGTGCGACTGGGGCAGTTGGGGAGCAGATGTTGGAAACGTTAGAAAAACGTAATTTCCCTATAGACAATTTATACCTAATGGCTTCAAGTAGAAGTGCGGGCAAAAAAATTAAATTCAAAGACAAAGAGTATACAATTGAATGCCTTACAGAAAGCTCTTTCGACAATAAAAATATAGATATAGCATTATTTTCAGCAGGGGCAGAAAGGGCTAAAGAATTTGCTCAATATGCAGTAAAAAATAATGCCGTAGTTATAGACAATAGTAGTGCTTTCCGAAATGATAAGGATATACCACTTATTGTACCAGAGGTAAATGCCCATGCTATCAAAAATCATAATGGCATAATAGCAAATCCAAATTGCTCTACTATACAAATGGTTGTAGCATTAAATCCTATACATAAAAAAGTTGGTATAAAGCGTGTTGTTGTTTCGACATATCAGGCAGCAAGTGGTGCGGGTCTTACTGCTATGGAAGAGTGCGAACAACAGATGAGAGAGATGCTTGATGGCAAAAAAGTTACAATTGAAAAGTTTGCACATCAATTAGCTTTTAACTTAATCCCACAAATTGATGTATTCACAGATAATGGCTATACAAAAGAAGAAATGAAAATGACTACAGAGACAAAAAAGATTATGGAAGATGATAGTATTGAAGTGTCTGCCACATGTGTAAGAGTACCTGTAATGAGGGCACATTCTGAGGCTATAAATATTGAAACTTGTAATCCTATCACAGCCAAAGAGGCTACAGATATATGGAAAAACTCTCAAGGTATTATCGTACTAGATAATCCAGAGAATAAAGAATATCCAATGCCATTTTTCTGCACAGGCAAAGATGAAGTATTTATCGGGCGTATTAGAAAAGATATTTCTACAACTAATGGGCTTGCCTTTTGGTGTGTGTCTGACCAAATATTAAAGGGTGCTGCATTAAATGCAATACAAATAGCAGAGGCAATGCTTACAGTTTAATTATAAAAAATATAAAATACTTGTAATAACAATTCAACATCTTTAAAAATAAAAAAGCCACTCAATATAGCAATATCTTGAATGGCTTTTTTTTATTATTTATTATAGTTATAAAACAAAAATTATAATTTAATTATATCTTTATTTAATTTTCCAATTGTTGGTATCTCATCAATAAGTGGTCTTAGATATTCAACAAATGCATCAGTAACATAATTAGATTTATCATTGATAAACTCATGTGGCAAATCTCTAGTTATCTTAGCAACCTTGCTTAGTTCAACGTGTACAAAATCACTTTTATAAGGGCTATCGCTAATACGTTTTATCGCAACAGAACCATCAATATCATCTTTGACAGCATATCGTACAGCCATATTACCAACCATACGTGCTTCATGGGCATCAATATTGCTTCTAAAACCTGCAAATGACCTTTGTGCATATCCCAAGGTGTCGCTTCTTATACGAAGTTTTTTTACCCCATTTTGTTCTGCATACTCTTTTATTTGAGCAACTAAATAATCACCAAGGGCACCCGTTCCAGAAAGCTGCTTATTTCCATGGCTATCAACCTCATCAATAAGAGAATCAGCAAAAGACTTCCCCGTATTTTTATCAACAACACCCTCACTTACAGCAATTAAACAGCGACCAAGATTGGCATGAACGCTTAAAATATCTTTAGACATTTGTTCAATAGTTACAGGGGCTTCGGGTAAATATATTAAATGAGGACCACTGTCTTTATCATTAGGGTCTTTTGCCAAAGCAGCACTAGCTGTAAGCCAGCCCGCATTTCTACCCATAACGATATCAAGCTTGACACCCGGTATAGCTGTTGAATCTAAATCATTACCCATAAAAGAATGGATAACATATTTTGATGCAGAAGCATAGCCCGGTGTATGGTCATTTTCACGTAAATCATTATCTATAGTTTTTGGAACATGAAAAACACGTAATTCATACTTCTCTCTCATTGCGATTTTATTCAAAATATCAGCTGACTCCGCACTATCATTTCCACCTATATAGAAATAATATCTCACACCGTATTTTTTTAATATTTCAAACAGTCTGAAACAATCCTCTTCTTTTGGCTTAAATCGACAGCTTCCAAGGGCTGCTGCTGGTGTAAGAGCAATACGCTCAAGATTAGCCTCGCTCTCTTTGCCCAAATCAATAAATCTTTCTTCAAGCATACCAGCGATACCATTAAGCCCGCCGTATATTTTCCCGATTTCAGGATGCTTTTTTGCCTCTTCGATAATCCCAACTAAGCTTTGGTTTATAACCATAGTAGGACCACCAGACTGCCCGATAACAACATTGCCTTTTACTATAGACATCATTATCTCCTTATTTTTTATTTGATTATTGCCAAGAATTATATATGAAATATACACATTTACAACCACTACTGCGTAGGCTTAAGTTGCATCATTTAATTTGTAAATATATTTGTTTATTCCACCTGCTATTAAATGCATATCTATAAGTTAAACTTAGATTCAAATTATTATGATAAAACTCAATATTTTTAATATTCTTTGAGGTTTCAAGATGTGACATAAACAAACTCCAATCATAACCTGCTCTCAAACCTATATAATGCCCACCTGTTATTCTAAATTCGCCACCAATCGCAATACCTAAATCAACACTACATCGAGTTTCGAATGATGATATATCTGTACCAACTAGCACATCAGCAGAGTCTGTTTCAACACTAGCATAACGAGATGTCATTAGGAAGAACAAATGTAGGTCCTGCTAAAGCATATATTGTCCCCCTTGGAAATTCATACTCCCGCGATACAAAACTGGTATTATAATGCCTTCTCTTTTGGCAAGCACAGATACTTGAGTGCCCGATATATCCCCTTTATATTTAACTGCATACATACCATATCTAATCCCAGTTTCTAAGCCTATCGATCCCCATCAGGGCTATCAAACATAAATACAAGATTTACTTGTGCCAATGAAAATAAACGATAAAGCAAAATCTCTTTCAAAACCCACTGTCTCAAGTGTATCTATAATATAATCAGCATTACGACCCTGCAAAAAACCTAAACCGAAACTATGAGCACTTATACCAAAAGAACATTTAAAAGCATGTACCTGCCATATTATAAGAACAATAGATAAACATATAAAAACAAATGTTTTTTTATAAAAAATTCCTTGCTAAAAAATTTGAATATTAAGTATACAAATCTTCATTACAAATGTAAATTTTATTTAATTGTTATTTTATATATAAGTTCTTTTTTAACCCCCTTTAAAAACTATCTAACAAAACTTGACAATATAAACCTATAGCTTAATATAAATCTATAGGTTATTTAATACAAAATATTCATAGAGTAAACTATTACTTCTTAAATTAAACTTGTATAAGTCTTGAATATTTTATAAATGCCATTATTTAGGAGATTTAACTTATGAAGTATAAATTATCATTATTTTTACTATCTGCAATTTTAATATTTACGGCATCATGTGGTTCTAAAATGCCTTTCGATCCAAGAGCTTATAATCAAAACCTTGGAGACCCTAATATTGATATTCCTAATGGCGAAGGGGATATACCAGACTTAGATATTCCGGTAGACCCTCAAAATGATCCATTTTTAGACCCTGAAACCTCGAACCCCGACAAACACTTCCCTGCTTCTAAATTTGATTCTTGGGAAATAAGGGCTTCTTTTGCAGGTAATAATTCACCTACATATAGATTTACATCTGGTAATTGGAATCCTGGAAATGCAAGTAAAAATGAATTTGTGAAAAGAGGACCAAATAGTAGTGGTGGTGGACATAGTATAACATACATGGTTTACTACTTATATAAATCTAAAAATAATCTTTTTTCACCTACAAGCTCATATAATACTGGAGCACATGGCAAGAGAATGGAGCGTTTCTATTTCTATAGATTTTCAGGCAAGGGTGGAAATATACAGGCTCTTGATAATATGCTTGTAGCCGTAGATAAAAATACAAAACTTGTATTTGCATTTGGTGTGCCTACTAAATATAGTTATGTGCTTGGAAATAATGTCCCAACGGCATGGGGAGCTGTTGATACACGTGTAAATAATGGTAAACATAAATTTTATGAATATGACCCTGTTGGTATTGTAAAGGCAGATGGTACTGTTGAATTATATAAATGGTACACAGATGCTATGGGCAGTGGAAATTATAACCCTATAATTAGCTCTCCTGATAGAGAAGTTGCTACATATGGAAAACCCGGTCGCTCTCCATACTATACATTATCTTCTTCTACAACAGGTGATGCGTTTAAAGATAATGTAAAATCTAAAGAATATTTATTTAGATCTAGAACTCAGGGTCGTTCAGATGTTCTAGATGCATTTGCATTTTCTATGGACGCATCCTCACTTATACATAGAGAGGAAAGGTGGCGTGGTTTACAAATAAAAAACTTTAACTATAAACATAAAACAAGTATTAGTAAAACCAAGGCTGTATATACTAGCTCTTGGGGTTCAGAAATAATTATAGAGATTAAAGATAGTGCCAAAGAGATGTTTATATATGAATATAACTATACTGGTCGCATAGACTTTGATGACCCTGGCCCTAAATTTTCTGATAGAGTTAAAAATAAAGTTTTTTCTGGCAGCGGCTATACATATACATTTAGCTGGGATGGAAAAGAAATAAAGTTGAGTAATGGAAAAACATATTATCTAACATGGCGTGATGATGGTAATTATGCTGTCTATGTACACCATTACATTACTAGAAATCATTGGGGAGTGAATATACGAGATCATAAAAGTATAATCGATGGTAGAATCACATGGACATCTACCTCTTGGGCAAGTCCTAGCACAACACCACCTACCGATGCTTGGTATTCTCCAGCGGATTTAGTAAAATAGAAAAAACTCTAAAATATAAATAAAGCCTCCTTAACTTTTATGTTGAGGGGGCTTTTGTTCAATCTTAGTAATAGAAATTCTAATAATAAAGATCTAGTTTATAATAGCTAGTTATTAGAATTAAATATAAAATTGATTGTTAGAAAGAGTTTGAATTGCAATAAAAAATGGCTAGAGATTATAATAATCATCTAACCATTTATAAAAAATTCTTTCAAATATGAATAGCAGTAAGAACAACCACTCGGTTGTCTCCGAATAAAGGAGGTGATCCAGCCACACCTTCCGGTACGGCTGCCTTGTTACGACTTCACCCTCATCATCAGCCTTACCTTAGACGCCGCCCCCCTTTTGCAAGGTTAGGCTAACGGCTTCGGGTAAAACCAACTCCGATGGTGTGACGGGCGGTGTGTACAAGCCCCGGGAACGTATTCACCGTAGCGTTCTGATCTACGATTACTAGTGATTCCAGCTTCATGGAGTCGAGTTTCAGACTCCAATCCGAACTGAGGCTGACTTTTTGAGGTTTGCTCCACCTCGCGGTTTCGCTTCTCTTTGTATCAGCCATTGTAGCACATGTGTAGCCCTGGGCATAAGGGCCATGAGGACTTGACATCATCCCCACCTTCCTCCTACTTAAACGTAGGCAGTCTCCTAAGAGTGCTCGACATTACTCGGTAGCAACAGAGGATAAGGGTTGCGCTCGTTGCGGGACTTAACCCAACATCTCACGACACGAGCTGACGACAGCCATGCAGCACCTATACTAGAAGTCCTTGCGGACTGACATATCTCTACATCATTCCTCTAGCAATTCAAACCCAGGTAAGATTTTTCGCGTATCATCGAATTAAACCACATGCTCCACCACTTGTGCGGGGCCCCGTCAATTTCTTTGAGTTTCACCCTTGCGAGCATACTCCTCAGGCGGTACACTTAAGACGTTAGCTACGACAGTCGTGTTAACACACAACCATCTAGTGTACAAAGTTTACGGCTAGGACTACCAGGGTATCTAAACCTGTTTGCTCCCCTAGCTTTCGTGATTCAGCGTCAGTTATAGCCCAGATGACTGCCTTCGCCATCGGTATTCCTCCTGATATTTAAACATTTCACCGCTACACCAGGAATTCTATCATCCTCTACTATACTCTAGAACTACAGTATCCGAGGCGTTTCCGGAGTTGAGCTCCGGTCTTTCACCTTAGACTTATAATTCAGCCTACTCACCCTTTACGCCCAGTAAATCCGAGCAACGTTTGCCTCCTACGTATTACCGCGGCTGCTGGCACGTAGTTAGCCGAGGCTTACATTACTTACTATCATTTATTTTTCAGTAATTTCCGAGGTTTACAACCCTAAGGCCTTCATCCCCCACGCGATGTCGCTCCGTCAGACTTTCGTCCATTGCGGAAAATTCTCAGCTGCTGCCCACCGTAGTAGTCTGGGCCGTATCTCAGTCCCAATGTGGCCGGTCACCCTCTCAGGTCGGCTACCTATCACAGTCTTGGTAGGCCATTACCCCACCAACTAACTAATAGGACGCAGGTTCATCTTAAAGCGGATTGCTCCTTTCCTCTACTCCACTTATGTGGCAAGAGTATATGCGGTATTAATCCTCGTTTCCAAGGGCTGTCCCCCACTTTAAGGCAGATTACCTACGTGTTACTCACCAGTTCGCCGCTGCCATTGCTGGCCGCTCGACTTGCATGCTTAAAACACATCGCCAACGTTCGCTCTGAGCCAGAATCAAACTCTCCATAATCAAGTTTGTTTCTATATTGTTTTCTACTCTACTGAGTAGATAATTTACTAATCGTTTTTTAGTAAAACAAAGAAATTAATTTTTTAAGTCTTCGTGAAAAGACTATTAGAGGCTAGAAGTTTTCACTTCTTAGCACACCATATTTTTGTTTTATTGATTGGCTTCTGCTATTCATATTTCAAAGAACTTTTGTTTCGCTAGTTTCTTTTTTCTTTCTCACTAGCGGAATATAAATATAGCACATACTCAAAAAAACACAATACAATTATTCCACAATAATACTTAAAAATCATGTGTAATCAAAAAATACAAAGTTTTGTAATACATCTGCTACAAAATTGCCAAATTTAAAATTATTAACATGCAAAAGTATACTAAATAGCACTTTGGAATACTTAAAAAATAAGATAAAATTTAAAAAAATAGAAATTTAAACATTAAAAATAAGATAAAATATTTTTAAAAGCCTAAATTTAGGGTGTTAAAAAATAATTACTAGCGATAAAATAGCCATACAAAATAAAATTATAAGAAAATCACTGCCCTTCGATCTAAAAATAAACCTAGAACGCTCTTCTGAATAGCATCTCGACTCCATTGTATAGACAATTTCATCTACTTTTATAAATACAGATTTGAGTAATGGCAATATTTTATAGGTTATTTTTTTTATTGGATTTTTTCTAAGATCTATACAGCGAGAAATTTGGGCATTATGAATTTCAGAATGTTTATCAAATATAATTGGAATAAGCAAAAAAGTTATATTTATCATTGTAGCAATATTTTTTTCTTCTACAAAAGGTATAGGTCTTAGATACCATTCTATGACATTTCTTAGAGTTATTATAGACATTGTCCCCATAACAACAGATGACAACAGTATAATAAGTATCAACCGCCAAGCAAAGTAAAGCCCATAAACAAAACCACTCATAGATATTTTTAATATTGGTATAAATGGCATGGATATACCATCAGTAATATTTATAGAATTAATGGCAATTATAAAAAGTATTAGAAGATAAAACATCTTTATATTTTTTATTATAGAGAGAATAGGCAGTTTCGATAGAAGCAATATCGCAAAAATAAATATAGTAAGAATAATATACATGTACAAGCTAGATAAAATACTTATTGCGATACTAATCAAAAACATAGATAGAAGTTTTATGCGTGGGTCTATTTTATGTATAAATGAGTTTCTATACTGATAATGAAAAACAACTACTTGATCCATGTCATCTCAGCAATGCCTGTATTGCCTATAAGAGGCATTCTAACGCCATATTGTTCGCATCTATTGATAACATCAAGCACGCTGCCATCTTCGACTATTTTGCCATTATGGAATATGACAAGCCTAGTCGCATAAGCGAGCACTTTTTCGAGGTCATGAGTAACTAAAATAATAGTATGATTATTTTTATGTAAATCTATAATGCTTTTTAAAAATAACAAAACACTAGGATAATCAAGCCCTGTAAATGGCTCATCAAATATAAGTACCTTTGGGTCCATAGATAAAACGCCTGCTATAGCAAGTCTTTTTTTTTGACCGCCTGAAAGCACATGTGGATTTTGATTTTTATATTCTAGAATATTCATTGCTGTAAGAGATTTTTCAACAATTTCATTTATTTTTTCTATTGGAAACCCTAGATTTTCTGGCCCAAAAGCAGCATCCTCCCAAACAGTTTGTCCAACAATTTGGCTATCAGAATCCTGAAATATCATACCAATTTTTTTTCTAGCTTCAAATATATTTTTTTTTATAGGCTTACCATCAACAGATACTTCGCCCTTAGTTGGATAAAGTAGCCCATTAATATGCCTGATAAAAACAGTTTTGCCCGAACCATTAGAGCCCGATATAATTACAAATTCACCCTCATTTATATTTATATTTATATCTTTGATAGCGGTAGTGCCATCAGCAAAAGTATGCGTAAGATTTTTTGTTTCTATTATGGCCATTTTTTAACTAGATTAATAAGTATTATTTTTAATATAGAGAATTTTTTGCTTAAATTGAGGAAGCAAAATTTGAGCGAGTAGAAGTAAAGCGGATACTTTTATAACAATGCCTATAATAAATGGAAATAGCCCAACCGCTATCGCTTTGCCTATGCTCAAATCCATTGAAATTTTTAGCCCTAATATTCCAACAGTATATAAAGATATATTGCCAATAATCAATGCAGCTAAATTTTTAACAAAAGATGCTTTACCCCTAGTTGATATAAAGCCAATAATAAATGCCATGAGTAAATAGCCAAGTACAAAACCACCAGTAGGCCCAACTATCACAGAAAGCCCAGCCTTACCACCTGCAAATATTGGAAGCCCTACAAAACCCAAAAATACATATAGCATAACAGAGCCTGCTCCCCATTTATACCCCATAAAAAGCCCTGCCATCATAACAAAAAAATCGGCAAGCACTATAGGTATAGGGCTTATAGGGATGGGTATACTAATATAGCCACCAATGATAATAAGTGCTGTAAATAAGGCACTATAGGCTGTCATACGCAACTTGATTGAAGTACTCAATACATTATCCATGCTATCCACCTCTAACTTATAAAAATATAACAATTATTATCATAATATAGATAGTGTATAATTTTACAAAAAAATAACAATAGAAACTTATGTAGAAGTTTATATCTATATATGATATATACCTCAAAATCAATCATAATAATAATACTTTATAAAACAAATGTATACATAATAACTGTATTATAGAATTCAATATTTTTGTTATTTGTTAACATACTATCTAAGATTAAATACATCCATAATCCGATACTCATATAACAGCGATAATAGATTTTATGGGAGTTTGGTTTTTATGATAAAGAAAATATCCGTTGATGAACTACAAGTCCTTCTTAATCAATTTGAAGAATATCTAACACAACTTGGCTATGCGACACATACATTAAGTAGTTATCGCAAAGACATATATGAATATTTTCATTTCATATACGATAAAAATATAGATTTTTCAGATGCCGACCATAAAACAGTTAGAGAATATTTTAGCGAGCTAAAGAGACGCAATATAACCAATGCAACTTTGGCAAGAACGCTTTCATCTATAAAAAGATTCTATAAATATTTAATTAGAAATGGGCATTCAGATAAAAACCGTATCATACTTATGAGAACACCAAAAAAAGATGAAAAATTAGTTGATGTTCTTTTATTGTCAGATGTAGATAAAATATTGAACATGGATGACAAGGGCGATTTCACAGTATTTAGAGATAAACTAATGCTTTTATTTTTATATGCTACAGGTTTTAGAGTATCTGAGCTTGCTTCACTTACAGTTGATATGATAAGTGAAAAAAATCAAATGATTAAAGTTACAGGCAAGGGCAGCAAACAAAGAGAAGTCCCCATACTTGATGTTTTATTTGAAGACTGGGAGAAATATTTGTTTCATCGTGCTCGTATAATGAGAGAGAATTCTAAAAATCACGACTCTATATTTATAAATAGATTTGGTGATAGAATCAGCGACAGAAGCATACGTAATTCTATGAAAAGGCTGATTATAAAAAGCGACACAGGTATTGATTTTTCTCCACATACATTAAGGCATACATTTGCAACACATCTATTAGATAATGATGCAGATATCAGGGGTATTCAAGAGCTGCTTGGGCATGAGAGTATTTCCACAACACAAATGTACACACATGTAGCGACATCAAAACTTTTTGAAGTTTATAAAAAATTTCATCCACATTCATAAATATTATATTAATATAAATTAAATATTATTAATGCATTCAAATGTGCAACTAGGAAAGTATTTTATAATTTTCTATGAAGAGTTTTATTTCAGCAACATTTTTATAATTATCGAGTCTTATTTTATACATTATATCTAATTTTGGTTTTTCTAATAATAAATCAAAATCACTCTCACTCATAGACCATTTTATACTATGAAGTATTTTCCCATCGCTTTTCAGGTCGATTAAAGCATGTATCTTATTGCCTTTGCCAATATTTCTAATATCCATAATATAAACATTTTTTGTATAAAATATAGGCTCAAGATTATTCACACCAAATGGTTTTAGTAATTCAAGCTCTTGTGCCAAGTCCATATCGATAGAAGAAAATTCTATAGGCATCTCATATTTCAACTCTTCAACTTCTTCGCCAAAATTATATTCATTGGCATGTTCTAAAATATTATTTACAAAATCATCATAATGCTTTACATCAAGGCTAAACCCTGCAGCATTTTTATGTCCACCAAATGCCAAAAGAAATGATTTATTCTTTTCAAGCATATATCTAACATTATGACTAGAGCGGCTTCTTATACTACCAATGCATTGATTTTCATCGCTTTCATACATTATAACAGCCGTTTTGCCATACATAGTTAATACTTTGCCTGCTATAAGCCCCGTAAAGCCCTGCTCTATCTCTTTACTTTTCATAACTATTATTGAATGCTCATCTAAATTTATTTTTTTTATTTCTTTTTCTATTACCTTAAAATTTAATTCTGTCAATGTTCTTCTTTTTTTATTAAGCTCATATATTTCATCAGCAAGGTTTTCTAATGTAGCTTCATCATCAGAAGTTAAAAACTCAAATGCTTTTTGTGGCTCTCCTAATCTGCCCGCAGCATTTATAAATGGGGCAATACGCCAACCTATATCTTGGGTATCTATTTTATTACCCCTAGAAATGAGAGTTTTTTCAAGGAGTATTTTATATCTTTTATGCTCTGTGGTATGAAGTTCATCTAAGCCCGATTTTATAAATACCCTATTCTCTCCAAGTGCAGAAACAACATCTGCCACTGTTCCAAATGCAACTAATATAGATTTCTTTTTAAAATATGAGGTTATTTTTTTTTGTGTTAAAAAGAATAACTTCATAAATATAACAAGCCTTATATGCATTGAGCAATATTTTAGACCTTCATATTTATAAATATTTATTCTAAGAGCAAGAGCAAATAATTCTAATGTATTATTTGTTTTATAGTCTATATCAAAACATTTTTTTGCTATATCTATAAGATTTAATACTTCCTGATATTCAGCAATATATATATCATATTTTTTATAAAGTAATAAAAGGCTTTCAAATTTTTGATTAGAGCCTGTGATTACAAAACTAACATCATCATTTTCGAACATATAAGAAGACAGCTCTTCTAGCCCCTCTTCTTCGCTAACAAGCTCATCAAAGCCATCCATCATATAGCCATCAGATGTTCGCTCTAATGAAAATATATCCGCTTGTAAAATAAAATTTTTCACCTGCATAGCCCGAACATAATTAATACAATTTTCATCTTTAGATATATCATATTCAAATATTATAAAATTTCTATTATAGTATTTTGTATATGAGAAAACAAATGCTTGCATAAGTTTGAATGCCACTGCACAGCCTGAAAAATTTTTATTATCAAAGCCACTATCTTCAATTTTTGGATTGAATACCAAGTAGGCATCTGGAATATCATTTGGTATATCATGATGGTCTGTCACAATTATATCGACACCAAGCTCTCTTGCATATGCGACTTCTTCAATATTTGAAATACCGCAATCTACTGTAATAATTAATGAAACGCCCTCGGCTACATATTCTTCTATAACAGCCTTTGATAAGCCATAACCAGTTTTAAGTGTTGGGACAAAACCTTGCACATTATCAGCAACTACCTTTAATGTATTATACATTATAGCAGAAGCAGTTATACCATCGGCATCTTTATCACCATATATGAGAATATGCTCTTTATCATCTATCGCTTGCCTAAGTCTATCTATAAATTCTACAACACTTTTTATAGCAAATGGATTTGATAAGCTATATATATCTTGATAAAAAAAATCAAATATTTCACTTTCGGTTTCTATACTACGGTTTTTGAGGAGGGCTTTGGTTATGTCATGAAGTTTATTTATATCTATCATATTTATTTATTTATTATTTACTCTAATCTTATAGTTTATAATATGTTTATATGATAATAAATAAAAAATCAATCTATTTATTTTTGTTTATATATTTTAAAATCCAATGATAGGCATATCAATAATAAAATAGAACAATACATTTGAAAATAGGCCTACTATAACACCTAAAACAGAGCTTATAATAACATCAAATGGATAATGCACCCCTGTATACACCCTACTAACAGCAATACATGTGCTAAAAAAAATGCAATATGAAAACAAAAATGGATTATGTGTACCAAATGTTATAGCTATAGAAAATGATACTATAGTATGCCCCGATGGAAAAGAGTATCTATCAGGTGGGATAATCATAGGTCTTTTATGATGTTTTTTATATGGACGAACCCTATTTATAAGATTCTTAAAATAAGTAAAAAGTATTATACAAAATATTGTGCCTGTTGCACTACGCATTAAATATAAATATATCAAAGGCAATTTTATGACAATTAGAAATAATGCTGTAAATATCCATATATATCCATCTCCTACACGAGAAAAAACATACATAATCTTTTTAAGAGTAGCATTAGGGTTCTCTTGAAAAACCTTTAAAAACATTTTATCATCAAGGCTAGACAAAATTCTAATAAAGCGTGTATTAATAATCATATTAATAAAATTACTTAAAATTTTATCTTCATGCGGTTTATCTGATATTTTTTTTAATAGCCTATGTAAACTTAATTTTTTCACAATAAAAATATAACCCTAATTTGAATAATTGCATTAATAATAAAATATATTAGCGTAGCTTTATTATTATGTCAACACGTCTATTTCTAGCACGCCCTTCTATTGTTTCATTATCATCGATAGGTTCAGTATCCGCTAATCCCTTATAGGAAACCTTATCATGGGCTATATCATTTTTAATCTCTTCAGCAACTGTTTTTGCTCTATTTTCAGATAATTTTTGATTATATTCAAATCTACCTTTATTATCTGTATGCCCTTCAATTATTATCTCTCTATCTGGATATATCTCTTTAATAGTTTTAACTATCTTTTCAAGTGTATCTTTACTATCATTTTTTAATTGATCCGAATCTGTTGCAAATAATATTTCACCAAGCCTTAATACAATACCTTCATCTACTTCGCCTACTTCTATATTACTATCTCCAAGGCTTTCTCTTAATCGCTCACTCTCTTTTTTCATCATATTAGTTTCTATCGGTTCATATATATTATAATCTGTGTTGAAGTTCATTTTATATTCTATTGAAGCAAATTGATGATTGGGGCCAAAACCAAAAAGTATATGATAATATTCATCCGAAGTTATTGGAATATTTCTATCTATATCCCATATATATGTACCATAGTTATATCCATAAATCACATAGGGTGTCGAATCCCCTCTAAGCCCTGCCTGATTTAAGTCTTTATTTATTATAACATGATAATTTATATCGGCTGTATTTGTACCATTGATATTACCATAAGATGAAATAAGGTATGAAGGATTAAGCACTAGTTTTAATGGCATATCAAATGTATCAAAGTGTTCTTCGCTTTGAGCATGCCAGCTATCACCAGTTCTAAGAGAAGTATCTGGAAATGTTGGTATGCTTCTAACATTTGGCATAAAATATTTTTTTGATACAATATACCTACCATTTTTTTCTATGACAAAATCACTCTGATATTCTCTATTTAATTTAAATACATCTTCACCTTTCTTTCTAGAATATGTCTTAAATATACCCTGTACTTGAAATCCTTGACCATTTGCTGTTTCTCTATAGGCCGTCAAATCTATAATATTTCTTTCTTCGTACACATCTCTTTGTATAGTGTTTTCTATATAAATTATATCCGCCGTACGAACAATTTCAAGTCTTTGCCCTTCTTCTAGATTCCATCTAAAAAGATGTTCATTAGTTTGGGCATTTAATATATTTGCTGATAATATTAAAAATAGTAAATTAATTATATGTCTCATTTTTTCACTTTTTTCTTTTAAATTTATTTAATAATTTATGAAAAACAAACCTCTTTTTCCTAGACGTAGTGATTTCAATTTCTTTTTCGACATCCTCATCTGTGACAAAGATATTGACCAGTTTATCAATATTGCTAAATACTTTCTTCATTGTATCTATACTTATTTCCAGATTATTCACCTGCTCTTTACTATAAGAAATTAATGTTGATACCGATGTGATCGAATCAAGCAGCCCACTCGTTTCTCTGTTTACATTATCAACAGCCAAGCCAACATCTTCTGCAAGTTTATCCACAGATGCTATTTGAGAGCCTACTTTATTACTTATGTCAGTCTGCTCATCAGAAAGATTTTGCACTGTAAATGTTATCTGATTAAGATTTTTTAGTACATTAAGTATATCTCGCCTGCCTAAATCAAGTTCACTATTTGCATTTGTGATTTCACTTATTAACAAGGCGACCGATGTAGAAGAATCTAATATTTTTTCTAATGAATCACTACTTTGCACCGCAAGCGATACTGTATGTTCTATAGAATCAGTAACATCTTGTACAATTCCACCAATGATTTTGGAATTTTCACCTGTATCTTCTGCGAGTTTTCTAATTTTATCCGCAACAATTGCAAAGCCCTTGCCTTGCTCTCCCGCATGAGCGGCCTCTATCGCAGCATTCATCGCAAGCAAATTTGTTTGCTCCGATATCACCTGAATAACTTTTGTAATATCTGTAATTTGAACAGAGGCTTCTTTTATATGTTGTATCGCTTCCATAACCTCTTCGCCAATGTCGCTACCACTCTTTGCATCTGTAACTAAATCTTGCGAAAACTGATTCACCTGTTGGGCACTCTGCGCGACCGAAGCTATATTTGACATCATTTGATGTATCGAAGCACTCGTTTCATTTATCGCAACCGCCTGGTCTTCCATACTTCCATTAATATTTGAAACCGTTTTTAATAATGTTTGAATCGAATCATTGACTGATACAAATTGCCTTCTCTGACTATTCGACACAATCGAAGCATTATGAACTAAATTAGATACTTTCTCTATCGTTTTAATTTCAGATTCAAATTCCTTCGAGGCCTTATCTGTTGTAGAATAATTTTCAGATATAATATCATCTGTGATATTAAAACATTCTATGATTCTTGATGTATTTTTTTTTATCGTTTCTATAATTATTGATATTTTCTCTAAAAATTTATTTAACCCATACGCTAATATGCCTGTCTCATCATTTGATTTCACAACGACCCTTTCTGTGAGGTCCCCTCCAAATTTCGCAAGCAAAGCTGTCGCTCGCCCTACTTTCAAAATTTGGACTTGATGCATCTTCATAATTAAAAATATAACTATAGTAATAAATATCAAAGCAATTAAAGAGATGACACTCGATATTTCCATAATAGTCTGCGACTGAATACTCTCTTGTACACTTCGTGCTCGCCAAATCAAGAGTATATCAAAATTTAAATTGTCCTTAGAGGATTTTAATAACCGAAACTCATCATTGCTACTACTATAATCAAGTATATCCGAAAGCATAATATTACTATTTAGTCTTATATATTTTTCAGATAAGATATTCGCCCAGCGGCTCTTACTACCTTGTTCTAACAAAAGATTTACTACATCTTTTGTGGCTTCATTATAAACATAGCTCAATATATTATCAGCATTTAATATAACTATACTCGAATCTTTATCGAGATTTATTTCATCTATGATTTTATTAATACTTGTTTCTAATAACCTGAAAACGATTATGCCTTTTATCTCATTATCCATTAATATTGGGCTATATATATTTAATATGCTCGACTGTTCAGTAATATATCTTATCTCTACATAGGGTTTTCGCTCTTCCGCAATACCAAGAATAACATCGCTTTGCATAATCGCAATCTTATTTGTAGAAACATCCATAGTATTTAAATCCCACTCAATATAGGATTCACTATTTATCGAGGGTGGGTTTTGAAGCAATATCGATTCTTTACTTAAATATAAACCGATACTTTTTATACTCATATTATTATTATTTTGCATGCCATGTATATCATTTATATAATTTTCGATTATTAATTGAGATGCTGTCTCATATGTAATATTCGAGTTTTCATTTAAAAGACTTATATATTTTGATATAACATTTTGATCTTTTATTGAACTGTCTACTAAATTATCTAATCTCTCTGTCAAAAGAATTAATTTATTTTCTTTCTCATGAAAATTATAATTCCTCTTTAAATCAAGTTGCGATTCATACATCGAACCCCTTACTATTAGAAAAAAGAACATAATAGAAAAGACAATGATTGGCATGATTTTTAGTATAAAACTAATATTTAAACTCGGCTCGAGTTTTAGTGCATATATCGGTCTAGAAAATATTGTGAAAAAGAATACCGCAAGTAACATTCCAAATGACATGAGCATTATTGTCATGAATAAATTTATATTTAGAGCCTCAAATAAATAAATATTCCTATATGTAACATTCATCATAAATGAAAGAACAAAAATGCCAACAGCAATATTATATATAAAGAAACGACCTAATGGTATTTTTTTGTATTTAAACCATCTTTTAGAAAAAATAACCTGTGTAATAAAAAATGGTATCGATAAAATCATAAAAAATGGTATGGTAGACGGTGGTGGTTGAGTTACACTTGGAAATACTATAGATAAAAATAAAAAATAATATGACAATGTTGCAGTAGCCACAACAAGGTATGCAAAATATAGCTTTAATAAAAATATTTTATATACTTTTTCTAATTTCTTTTCTTTTATAGTTAACTTTTTATTATTTGGTTTCATACAATAAAACTCTCTGAAAATGTATATTGCTATCTATTATCGACTACTCTGAAAAAAATACAAGAAAAAAATATAAATAATTATAGCTATGTCAAATAGTATACTATAATTATTCAATATCTGCTATTGTTTTATCAATTATATTGATACGTTTTTGAACAGTTTTTGAATAATTAATTTCACCTCTTGATATTTTATAGGCTCTGTCAATAAAACTAGGCATATCTACTTTTGCTTTATTTCTAATAACTTTATTTGCCAATATCTTTGTTGCTTTCCATTGTTTATCAGCGAGCTCATAATAATATTTCGCATATTCATAACTATCTTTTATTTCTTTTTTAAATTGATCATTATAAAAATAATAGTTTTGCTTATCATATAAAGAACCTAAATAAACATAATTTTGAGTCATAAGGTAATTAAATTGCATATGTAAAATATCTTTGTACTTTGCATATTCTTGTTCTGTTTTAATAATTGTCAATGCTCTATTTGCAAAATCAAATGGGGCTTCTAATGCTAAGTCAAGATAATATATATTTGCAAACAAGTCGCTCTCATTATAATACAAAGGTAAAGAATATAGCCTATAAAAATCCTCCGCATATCTAATATAGCCATAGTCTTTTTTTACGACGATGGTAGATTCTCGCATACCGACAACGGCATCTATGCTATCACTAGTAGTAAGTATAGACAATACAATAAATAAAGACATCAAAAGTATTTTCATTTTATCACCAATTATCTACTGTTTATTCCATTCTATTGAATCAGCATAATCGCTACCTATAAAACTATGATTCAAATGTTTATCATATATGTTTTTGTCTTTTTCTATTTTACGACTATGCTTGTTCATTTTAGAATTAATACTTATCATTAGATATGCCTTTCTTAATATTTATACATATCTATTAACGGCATTATAAAAATAATATATTACTATAATTTTTGTTGTAAATTATATGCTGAAATTATATCTTAGAGATGCTTTACTAATGTAATTTTTCTACCATCTTTTTCATAACAAAAATCATCTGTATACAAAGACATCATAAATATCCCACGCCCACTTGTTTTAAATATATTAGTTTGTGTTTCTGTAAGTTTTATCAAGGCATTGACATAATCAAAGCCTTGCCCTTCATCTTCAATAACTATTTTTATTTTTTTATGATTAATATGTATATCTATTTTGACATTTTTTTTGCTATCCGATTTATTGCCATGTATAATAGCATTTATGACAGCCTCTTCAAAAGCTATTTTAAATGATGCCACATCACTTACAAGATTGACATAAAAAATATTATCCAAATATGATGATAAATACTCTATATACTTTTTATCTGAAGGTATATTTATAGAAATTTTTGATTTTATAAATGAAAATATACTTTCCTTAGCAATATGAAATCTATATTTTTCTTTTAACGAATTGAGTAAATTAAGAACCATGTCCATATTATACGGCTTTGTAATAATATCACATACATTTTCTTTTATTGGAAATAGTCTATCTTCAATGCCATCTTTATCAGAAGTAATAACGACAAGACTATCATTTGCATACTTTTCCCTCATTTGCCAAAACAAGGGATTTTTATTTACTAAATCTATATCAACAAATATTAAATTATATCTAACTTTTTTTATTTCTTCTATAGAATCATCTATACTATTCGTTTCATATACTTTATAGCTACCACTTTTTAAAATATTAGACAAAGTATTTGCAAATTTATCTTGTTCTATTATGAGCGTATCATACATAAAAATTAATCAGCTGAATCTGTAGTATTTTTATCATCAAAAAAGCCTTTCTCACCATCATCTTTTGCTTCAGGCTTTTTTTCTATAACCTTTGTCTTGCTTTCGGCTTCGGCTTCATTAGTAGAACTAGCATCATCACTTTTTATTTCTATAGCTTTTTCTTTTTCAAGCCCTGCTAACAATTCCTTTATTCTTTCAGTACCACCCATCTCTAATGTTTCTCGTACTTTCAATTCAAGTTCAAGACTCATCTTTTTATCATTTTCAAGTATATCTCTTAGTTTTTCTTTACCCTGAGCGACCTGCTCTCCCTCGTAATAAAACCAAGCACCACTACGTGTAAGTATTTTTGCCTCAAGCCCAAGATCTATCAATAGTCCAGAAGCAGATATTCCCTTACCAAATACTATCTCTAAATTTACAATTTTAAATGGAGCAGAAAGTTTATTTTTTACTACCTTTACTTTAACTTTATGCCCAATAGTTTCTTCTGCTTTTTTAATCCATTCAGTACGTCTAATATCAAGCCTTACAGATGAATAAAATTTCAATGCTTTTCCACCTGTGGTAGTTTCGCTAGGACCACCACCATATCCTGATGTACTTATCGCTTGACGCAATTGATTTATAAATATTACAGCTGTATTTGTGTTACTTATAATAGCAGTAAGTTTTCTCAAAGCATGGCTCATTAATCTCGCTTGCAATGCAACATGAGTATCACCAATATCGCCTGCCAACTCTGCCCTAGAAACCAATGCCGCAACAGAATCTACTACAGCAATATCAAAAGCACTAGATGATACAACTTTTTCTAATATATCAAGTGCCTCTTCACCACTATCTGGCTGTGATATATATAAATTATCAATATCAACGCCCAATGCCCTTGCATATACAGGGTCTAATGCATGTTCTGCATCGATAAAACAAGCATTACCTCCTGCTTTTTGTGCTTCCGCTATAACATGTAAAGTAAGTGTTGTCTTTCCAGAAGCCTCAGGCCCATATATCTCTGTTATACGCCCGCGAGGAATACCTCCAACACCAAGCACATGATCAAGAGTCAAAGCCCCAGTAGAAATAACATCAACTTTTACTTTACTATTGGCACCAAGTTTCATAAATGAACCTTGCCCAAACTTTTTATTAATTAAATCACTTATCGAATCAATAGCCTCTGCTTTACCACTTTTTTTAGGCACTGTATCGCCAGTATCTTTTTTCTTAACAGCCATTAATATTCTCCTGTATACCGTTTTTTATACAGTATATATTATATCTATTTTTATAATTAAAATAGCTATACATAAAATATATAATCTATGTATCAGCCCATTTTTTGCATTGTTCAATACGTTGCCCATCATCGCCTTGCTCTTTATCATATGAAAACTTTTTGAGTAAATCGCAAGGAAATTGAGTACAAAAGCCACAATTTTTTAAACCCTTTTCAAACACACAGGATTTTATAGGACATTTACCCCAAAATTGTTCATCTACATTAAAACAAGTAGCACAATTCATACTTTCTCTATATTCACATTTACTGCATAAAAGCCCGCAGCATGATTCTATCATTATAATCTCTCCATATAATAATAAACAAAAACTTATTTTTTAATAATCTAAATAAGTATATATAGGATACTCTTCACATAGAGCATCAACTTTTTTGGCAATTTCTTTTATAGCCTTTTCACTTTCAGCATTTTTCAACATATAATCTACATATTCAACAATAGTTTTCATATGTTTTTCTTTTAATCCCCTACTCGTAACAGCAGGAGTACCAACTCTGATACCACTTGTTATAGTTGGTGGCTCTGTATCAAATGGCAATGAATTCTTATTTACTGTTATATGTGCTAAATCAAGTAATGCTTCTGCTTCTTTACCAGAAATACCAGTATTCTCTTTGACATTTATAGACATAAGATGGGTATCTGTACCGCCAGAAATAACATTATATCCTAATTGAATAAAAGTATCTGACATTGTTTTGGCATTTTTTATAACTTGCATTTGATATTTAACAAATCCATCAGTCAAAGCCTCTGAAAAACATATAGCCTTAGCTGCTATAACATGCATAAGTGGACCGCCTTGAATACCGGGAAATATTGCCTTATCAATTTTTTTTGCCAACTCTTCTTCTGTAGCAATAATATAACCACCACGTGGTCCTCTTAATGTTTTATGTGTAGTACCTGTTATAAAATGTGCATATGGTACAGGTGAAGGAACAAGCCCTGCTGCAACCAATCCACCAAAATGTGCCATATCTACCATGAGGTATGCACCAACTTCATCTGCAATACTTCTAAATTTTTTGAAATCAATTAATCTTGAATATGCACTGCCGCCTGTTATTATAAGTTTTGGTTTATGTTCAAGTGCGAGTGTTCTAACATTATCATAGTCTATCAACATAGTATCTCTATCAACATCATAGCCGATAGCATTATATAACTTGCCAGAAAAGTTCACCTTTGAGCCATGTGTTAGATGTCCACCTGATGGCAATGATAGCCCTAAGTATGTATCGCCCGCTTGTAATATTGTATTATATACTGCCATATTTGCTTGAGAGCCCGAATGCGGCTGTACATTTATATGATTACTTTTGAATAATTTTTTACCCCGTTCTATCGCAAGTATTTCTACTTTATCAACTGCCTCACAGCCACCGTAATACCTTCTATTTGGATAGCCTTCTGCATATTTGTTTGTAAGTATAGAGCCTTGTGCTTCTAGTATCGCTCTCGAAACTATATTCTCACTTGCAATAAGCTCTAGTCTATAAAACTCTCTTTTTTTCTCTTCTACAATAGCCTTATATATCTCTTTATCAGCTACTTTCAATGGCTTTTCAGATATATATCCCTTTGGTTTAGGTGGCAACTTTTCAATTACTACCGCTTTCTTTTTAGAATCTGTTTTTTTTGCTGCAGATTTTCTCACTATTTTTTTAGAATCTGTTTTTCTTGTAGCCATGGTTATATTCTCCAAATATTTTTTATATATATAAATTTAAATCTAATCCCAAAATTAAAAGCTATATTCTACAATTTTTTATCTCTGTCTCTAATATAGCAGATGCCCCAACAGCAAGCAGTGCATCCATAGTTTCTACAACATCTTCTTTTTTTATCATAACTTTAACAGCAAGCCAATCACTATCATCGAGGGCACTCACAGTTGGAGATTGAAAACCCGGTGTAATATTTTCTGCTTTTTGAAGATTAACCTTTTTTATATTATATTCAAGCATGCTATATTTATCAGCCAATATTATTCCAGATAATCTACGCTTTATCACTTCAACTCTAGCATCATCTTTAAGTTCATTTCTTACAATAAATGTCGCTTGATATTCGCCTATATCTGCAATTGTTTTTAGTTTGTTTTCTTTTAATGTATCACCAGTTTCTACAATATCTACAATGCCATCGGCTAAGCCTAGTGCTATCATTATCTCTAAAGCACCATTCATGATGATGCATTCTATATCTATTCCTTTTTCATTAAAAAACTTTTTTGCCAAATTTGGAAATGATGTAGCTATTATTTTTTTATTCAGCACAGATAAATCATTGTCGCATTCTTCAGACACAGCAACAGATAACTTGCATTTACCGATACCAAGCGCAAGCAATTCTGTAACAGAGGCAAGTTTTTCAATAATTAAGTCTTCGCCTGTAATACCCATATCTACAACATTTTGAGAAACCAAATATGGTATATCATCTGTACGTATAAAAAGGATATCTATCTTAGCATTATTACATCCCGCATATAATGCTCTATCTTTGACTCGGAATCTATAGCCCGCTCTTTTTAATAAATTTATAACAGGCTCTTTTAATCTACCTTTATTTGGAATTGCCAAAAATAATCTATCTTTATCTCTATTCATAATTTTTTATTCTACCATACAATATATATTTCTCAGCAATTATAAGTACATATTAGTTTTTTATCAATATAAAATTATTACAAATATTAAAAGATAAAATAAGCATGGCATATACTATAATATATTGACTTCATTTTTTTTATCGATATACTCTAATAATATATGAAAGGTTTTAAGGAGAGTATTTCATGACACCTAGAGAAATTTATTTTGATAATCTAAAAATAAAACTTGAAGAAACTTATACCTCCCAAGGATTTGCTTTTTCTGCTTTCCATACAAAAAATGATGCAAAAGAGTTTATAATCAAAAGTATAAATAAAGATGACATAATTGGATATGGTGGCTCAGCGACATTAACTGAACTTGGTATAATCGATTATCTTAGAGATAACTCATATGCTAATTTACTAGATAGAGATAAAGCAAGAGATAATGAAGAAAAACAAAATATACAAATTGCATCATTCTCTAGTGATGTATTTCTTTCTTCAACAAATGCCATGACAATGGATGGTATACTTGTAAATATCGACATGACTGGTAATCGTGTTGCCCCTATGATTTATGGACCAAAGCATGTTTATATAGTTGCGGGCTTAAATAAATTAGTATTAGATAAAGAAGAGGCTATGTCTAGGGCATCAAATAAATCTGCTATTATAAATAATTTTCGCTTCAATATGCCAAACCCATGCACTAAATTACTTAAATGTGTAAATTGTAAAGAAGAATCTAGAATATGTATATATACATCGCTTATAAGAGGCTCTTTCCCAAAGGGGCGTATACATGTTATACTCATAAACGAAGAACTCGGCTTCTAGTACTACGTACGTTTAAGTAGCACTATTTAATGCATTCAAATGTGCAACTAGGAAAATACTGCGTCCCTTGCATGGATACTCCAAGGCATACGCGCTTAATCTACTCTATTTAATGCAAAATAAAATATTTATATAAATTATATATTTAAACTACTATGTAAATATTAGTTGCATGATTCATATAACTTATAAAATAGTCAAAATTAAAAATAACAGTTAAAATCTTATTCTTGAATAAAAATATTTTTTAATATATTATATTTTGCAGTTTGAAGTCTAATAATTTGAGGTATAGTTTAAAAATGAAAGTTTCAAAATTTGGTGGGTCTTCGCTTGCTGATGCAAGTCAAATAAAAAAAGTTGTAGATATTATATTATCCGACAAAGAAAGGCATTTTATAGTTGTTTCTGCACCGGGCAAAAGGTCTAAGGATGATACAAAAGTTACAGATTTACTTATTGCCTTGGCTGATATGATAATAGCTGGCAAAGATGGATATCATGAAATAAAAACTGTATTAGATAGATTTAAAATTATTATAGAAGAATTATGTCTATCACATGAATTATTATCTGATATTGTAAATGTTTTAAAATCTAGGATAGAATTAGATATAGTTGATAATAATAAATTTAAAGATGGTATAAAAGCACTTGGCGAAGATATTACTGCCCATATAGTTGCTGCCTATATAAATACATTTAATACAGCTGCTATATATGTTAATCCAAAAGATGCGGGCCTAATACTTTCGGATGAATTTGGCAATGCAAGGGTGTTAAACAAATCATATAAAAATCTTTCAAAACTAAAAGAAAGCACAGCCATTGTAGTTTTTCCCGGCTTTTTTGGATATACAGAAAGTGGAGATATAGTAACATTTCCTCGTGGTGGTAGCGATATTACAGGCTCTATACTTGCAAAGGCATTAGATGTTGATATTTACGAAAACTTTACCGATGTCGATTCTGTATTTGCAGCATCACCGGGTATTATTGATAATCCAAAAGCTATAGAAGAGTTTACATATAGAGAGATGCGTGAACTTAGCTATGGTGGATTTAATGTTATACATGCAGAGGCATTACAACCTGTGTTTGAAGCAAATATACCTGTACATATTTTGAATACAAATAATGTTGAGGCTAAGGGTACAAAAATTGTTGCAATAAGAAAGCATGATGATAACCCTGTAATAGGCGTTTCTGGCGAAGGTGGATTTTCTTGCATATATGTAAGTAAATATTTAATGAATAGAGAAATAGGCTTTGGCAGAAAGCTTCTTGGCATAATTGAAGAGGAAGGCATATCATATGAACATACACCATCTGGTATCGACAATATTTCTATTATAGTTAGAAGCAATCTACTTACAAAAGAAAATAGAGAGCGTATTATGAATAATATACGTAAAGAACTCGAAGTTGATAATGTTTATATTGAAGATGAACTTGCTCTTATTATGGTAGTTGGAGAAGGAATGCAATTAAGTCAAGGCGTAGCTGAACTTATCACAAGCTCTCTTACAAAATCTTCTGTAAATATAGAGATGATTAATCAAGGTGCTTCAGAAGTGAGTATTATGTTTGGTGTTAAAGAAAGTAGTATGTATAATGCCATAAAAGGTATATACAACGTCTTTTTTAACAATTAGAAGATATTTTAATGCAAAAGATAAAAACACCGAAAATAAAGAAAACAAAAAATCTAATTGGTAAAGCCAAACCTATAAAAATCAAGCTACCAAAACAAAATAGAAAATCATCAAAAGACAAAATTATTGTAAAATCTAAAAGCAAAAGAACTATTTTTAATAAAATGTTTGGTTGGTTAAATAATAAATATACATTTATGTTTGTGCCATTTTCAAATAAAAAAGGTTTTGCACTTGGATTCAGGGTATATGCTTTACTAATAGCAGTTTTTTTACTTATAGGTACTGTTACAGTATCTGTATATTTACTCACAAGTAGAACTGTGCTTGTACAAAGAGTTCATGATGCAACAGAAGAATATGAAAACAGAAAAAAAAGTCTTGGAGAATTTAAGTTATCTCTAAATAATTTATTAGAACAAATAAATTATGATAGCACTATCACAAATATTTTTACAAAAGCAAATGTCATAAGAAAAGGTACAGATATATTTTCTAATAGCCTCGAAATAAATGACATACAATATATTAGCGAAATAAGTAATATAATTGAAAATATAAACATAAGCGAAAAATATATTAATGAAATAATTGTAAAAATGGAAGAGCGAAAATCGACTTATCTTAATATTCCAAATATATTGCCTATCAGAAATGAGCTAATACTTTCGATAACACCATATAAAACAAAAAATGAAAATGGTGTATATATAGAATCACCACCATCAACACCTATAAGGGCTGTGGCTAATGCTAGTATACAATCAATATCATATAGCAAAGAAAATGGCTATGAGGTAATATTAGAGCATAGTTTTAATGTGGTTTCTACATATAAAGGACTTGGCACTTTAACTATAAACACTAATAGTAAAAAAGTTACAAAGGACCAGACCATTGGCTATTTAGTAGGCAATGTTTTTTCCAAGAGTCTATTAGACTATAAAATAAAATTTGGCGCTAATTATATAAACCCACTCTTTGTGACTATTAACTAAATATTTTATTTGCCTATATTGTGGTGTTTTTTATTAATTTATTATACTATACTATAGATATTAAGGAGGTCTCTTTATGCCAAAATTTCATAAACTTTTTAAAGACGCTATTTTATCATATAAAAAAAATGCCCTCAAAAACTCGCTCGCAACAATACCATATATTATTTTATCACTTTTATCAGTAGTTTGGATTATATTTTTCTTGGTAAACTACCCATTCAAAGATGTCACAGTTGGTGTTATGCTTGGTAGTTTTAGATTTGCCATGGTAGCGATTATTAGAAATTTCCCTATACTTATAGTGTTCATTCATATATGTGGTGTTCTTGCTATACTACTTTGGTTTATTGTTGGGATTATGTATAATAGATTTTTATATTTAAAACTTAATGGACAAGAGACTAAAAGTAATGCTGATATATTCATGCCTTTTTCAATATTAATATCTGCTTTTATAACAGATATATTTTTAGTAGTAGTAACATTTGTTGGGACTTTATTTTTAATCGTTCCTGGAGTTATATTAAATGTTCGATATAAGTTTGTAAGGCTTTCTATAATATCGAGAGAAAAATCATCTTTTAGTAAGCTCATGGAAGTTCCAAATGCATTTGCTTATAGTGCTTCTATTGTAAGTAGCAAAATTGTAATATCTACTTTTCTAAATTTGCTTTATATATGCTTCGTTAGAAATAGTGCCATTCTTATATTAGCATTTTTCGTATTTATTCTAAGTATATTTATACCCGAATTACTTGGCGGTGGTGTTTTGTCTATTGTACTATGGGCAATCATTATAATTTGGTATTTAATATTTATGCCAATTGGTACATATATGTATATATTATTTTATAAACATTTGTCTGAAAATTCTAACAATAATAACTTAGAAAATAATAGTAACTCTAATGTAGATGAAGATACTGAAAATAATACATCAAAGTTAGATGAAAGTGATGCTACATTATAATTAAAAATGAAGTTAGTAAATATTTGAACAAGTAAATTATGGATGTAATATGATAGAAAAAACTATTGTTGTAATACCTACATATAACGAAAAAGATAATATAAAGAGTATTATATCTACTGTTCTTTCAAAAGATGATTCTATAGATGTATTTATTGTCGATGATAATAGCCCTGATGGAACTTGCAATATAGTAGAAAATATGAAAAGTAGTAATGAAAGAATACATATTTTGAAACGTGAAAAAAAATCAGGGCTTGGACCCGCTTATTTAGCAGGCTTTGAATATATTATAAAAAATATTGATAATGTAAAGTATATAGTTGAAATGGATGCAGACTTTTCTCATGATCCAAATAAGCTCCCAATATTTATTAAAAGAATGAATGATGAGAACCTTGACTTGATAGTTGGTTCAAGGTATTGTGGGGCGGGTATTAGTGTTATAAATTGGCCTTTGCAAAGGCTTTTTTTATCATATTATGCTAATGTATATGCAAGGATTATGCTCAGTTCAAAAATTAAAGATTTAACTGGTGGGTTCAAATGTTTTCGTAGAGATGCACTTGCAAAAATGAATTTTTCATATGTCCTTTCTAAGGGATATTCATTTCAAATAGAGATGAATAATGCATTTGAAAAAAATGGGCATAAAATTTCTGAAGAGTCTATAATATTTACAGAGAGGCATTGTGGTTTATCTAAAATGAGTGGCAATATTATATTTGAAGCACTTTTCAGAGTTTTAAGGCTTAGATTTAGGAATCAAAAAAAATACTTTAGGTTGTAATGACATGTCTTATTACTATGACCTCATAGAAAAATATGAGAAAATATTGGATGAAAAACCTTATTCCATAAAAGCTGTGGTATCATTAGCTAGGTTATATTTAAAAACAAAAAATATAGAAAAAGCAATCTCATTTTATGAAGCATTATTAGACCCGATGCCAAGAAATATTGAAATATTTAAATCTATTGGTGTTATGTATCTTGCCAAAAATAATAAATCTCAAGCTATGGAGTATATTAAAGAGGCATTATTTTTGAAAGAAAATGACCCCTCATTATATGAATATGCAGCAGAAATAGATGAGATAAAATCTTCTGAATGTTATAGTATAGCAATAAATCTCTATAAAAATAAAAAAATATCAGAAATAGAGGCATTGCATTGTTTTATGATAGCTCTCAAATTATATAAAAAATCCAAATATGATTTGTCTTTTGAATATTTAAATCTTGCTTCTATAGGCGTGGGTAATACAGTAGAATTTAAAAATTTATTAGGCTCAGTATATTATAAAACAGAAGAGTATAACAAAGCAATTGAAGAGTACAATAAAGCAATTAATTTAGTAGGCTATGATGATTATATAATACTTATAAACATTGCATCTTGTTATAGAAAAAAACATGAATTTGATGAGGCATTAAAGTATCTTACATTATCTCTAAATAATTCGAATTATAAAGAAACAGTATATTATAATATTGCCTTGGTTTATGCAGACATGAATGATAAAGAGAATGTTCTTTTACACCTCAATAATGCCTTAGAATTAGAGCCATTTCATCCTCAATCTAGAGATTTATATTTAGAGATAACTGGTGAAAATATCAGATAATATTTTAGAATAAATAATAAATATTTATATCAACTTATTTTTTTTTATAAGAGTATTTATTAGTATTCTTATTTCATATTTTGAAAAATAATTTTTATTCATAGTAATATTATTACTTTTTAATTTTTTAAACCCACCAGATTTTTCAATTGAATTTAATATTTTTATCATCGTCTCATTATCTAACTTAAAAGCCTCTGATAAATCTTCAAGTTTATATAGCCTATCTTCATAAAAATATTTTCTAAAAAAACGTATAGACTTTATATATCTAATCATAAATGAAATAAATATTTTTAATATTGTCATGGTAAATATTATTATTAATATATAAGTAAATAGATTATCCATAATCCTCAAAATAGTAATTATATTTTGATTTTATACAATAAAAAAAATTTGACAATATATTAAAATGAAATTATAGTATATTCTATGAAAGACAAGAAAGATATAAAACTCACTGTATCATTAGAAGATTATCTTGAGGCAATATATAATATATCATGTGAAAACAATACAGAGTATGTTAGAATCACTGATATATCTAATAGATTAAAAAAATCAAAACCATCTGTTAATATATCTATAAAAATTCTGGCAAAAAATGAGTATCTAATACATGAACATTATGGTGGCATTATATTGACAGAGAAAGGCTTAGAATTGGCAAAAGAAATTACTTTTAGACATAATACAATAAAACGCTTTTTTATTGATGTACTAAAAATAAAACCTGATATTGCTGATAAAGAGGCTTGTTGTATTGAACATGTTATGAGTGATTCTAGTATGAAAAAATTTGCAGGCTACATAGAGGCAATTTTAAAAAAATAGCTATTATATAATAAAATTAGTCGGAGTTATAGTTTGGACATTAGAGAACAAATCAACACACCCGAAGGACGTCTTCATATATTTTCTAGATTTCTAAGGCTTTTAAATTATTCTTCTGACTTTGAAGAAACATTGGCACTTTTAGCAGGCGAGAGTAAAACGCTCATGCAAAGTGAGGCAATGGTTTTATTTTTAATAGATTCAAATACAGAAAGTATCTACTACCATATGTCATTTGGGGTTTTGGGTGAATGTTTTAAAAATATAGTTATAGATGAAAGGACCATTTTTTATACACGTGCTATAAAGTCCGTCGCACCACTCTACTCAAATGACCCAGAGAATGAGCCTTTCTTTTTTCCAGTTGTAGACACTATAAAAGGCAAAGCAAAAAATGCATTATTTGTGCCACTTAGATCACATAAAAAAAATGTTGGTTCTCTAATTTATATAAATAAAATCAATTCTGAATATAATGATATTGATCTTGACCTAGCTGTTTTAATAGCAGATTTTTTGGCAATATCACTCTCAAATAATAGCCTCTATAAAGAAACACAAATCAAAGCATACGAGGCATATGCCCTATATCAATTGTCAATGGCTATAAATGAATCAGACTCATTAAATGAGGTGTTGAATGAAAATATGTCTGTTATATGTGAGGCATTTGAAGCACATAGGGTTTCTATTATAATCAAAGAAGGCGATGATTTTGTTTTCAAATGCTCTGTCGGCATATCTGATGATGTAGTGAATCTAGGAAAAGTAAATGTAGAAGATAATATCTTATCTGAAGTTTTAAGAACAGATAAGGCTTTGTATTCAAGAAATATTGATGTTGATAGCCTGTCTAATTTTGGCAGACCCCTTAGATATAAATCAAAAAGTTTTATAGTTGCCCCTATACATGACCATGACGATATAATAGGATTTATTTGTGTCACTGAAAGAACAAATGATATAGCCTTTAAACTTTCAGATTTGAATTTACTAGAAATGCTTTCACAACAAATTTCTGAAAACTATAAAAATGTTATGCTTTCAAAAGAAGCCGCTATTAAACAAAAAATGGATTTAGAGCTTGCAGTAACAGCCCAAATACAACAAAGCATTTTACCTAAGAATTTTAAAAATAATGATGGTATAGACATATACGCAAAAAATATACCCGCAAAAGAAGTTGGTGGTGACTTTTACGATTTTATAGATATAGGTAATGGAAAATATGTATCTATAATAGCTGATGTTTCTGGCAAGGGGCTCCCAGCTGGCCTGTTTATGACTATGACACGTAGTATAATAAAAGTGCATTTTGGCATTACAGATAATCCTGCTAAGTCTTTGTCTATGACAAATAAATATGTATATGAAGATTCTAAAACAGGCATGTTTGTTACATGTTTTGCTGCTGTAATAGATACAAATATAAAAAAAATAACATTTGCTAATGCCGGACATGGCGAGCAATATCTTTTATCAAGAGTTGATGACGAATATAATATTAAAATAATGACTGAGCCTAGTAAACCTCTTGGTTTCATCGATAAAGTAGAGTATAAGAATCATAGCATAAAGTATAATTCGGGAGATTTTCTTATGCTATTTACAGATGGCGTAACAGATACATTCAATGATGAAGGTAATGATTATGGTGAAGATAGACTTAAGACCTTCCTAACAAAATCGACATTTGAAAGTTCAATTGACTTATATGAAAAAGTACTTGAAGATACAATCCAATATAAAGGTAATGGCGAACAATTTGATGACATTACAATGATGATATTGCGTTTACCATAAATAATATATTTTATATAATACTTGCATAAAGCAATGAACTAATATTCTAATAAATCTATACTAGTTAAAATATACATGATTTTTAAATTTGCATTATTTGAAAAAAATTAAAAATATTTTGCATAAAAAAGAATTTATGATATATTTAAAAAATCTAATATCAAATAAAATAAAAAAGAGGTGCATATTATGTCTGAGTCTATCTATATCGATGGTAAGTTCTATTCTGAAGATAATGCAAAAATATCTGTATTTGACCATGGTTATTTATATGGTGATGGTGTATTTGAAGGTATTCGTTTTTATAGTTCTCGTATATTTAGATTTGATGAGCATATGACACGTTTATACGATTCGGCTAAGGCTATTTGGCTTACTATACCGATGGACATCAATGAGTTCAAAGAAGTCATAAAAGAAACTGTACGCAAAAGTGGATTTACAGATGGATATTTACGAGTTGTTGTAAGTAGAGGACGAGGAGATTTGGGGCTCGATCCACGCAAATGTAAAGTACCAACAATTGTTATAATACCTGCAAAATTAAAACTATACCCTCAAGAAGCTTATGATAATGGTATGTCTATTATAACAGTCCCTACAAGAAGAAGCCCAAATGAAGTATTAAATCCTAGAATAAAATCACTTAATTATTTAAATAATATATTAGCAAAAATAGAGGCTTTTAATGTTGGTTATGATGAGGCGATAATGCTTAATCAAGATGGATTTGTGGCAGAATGCACAGCGGATAATATTTTCTTTATAAAAAATAAAGTTGTATATACACCTATCACTTCACATGGCGCTCTAAAGGGAATTACGAGAGATTTTGTATGTGAATTAACAGAAAAATACGGCTATAAAATGGAAGAAGTTGCCGTTACTCGATATGATATATACACAGCTGATGAAGTATTTATCACAGGCACTGCTTGTGAAGTTATGCCTATTGTTACTGTTGATGGTAGAAGTATTGGGTGTTGTGGTAAAGTAGGTGAAATCACAAAATTATTAATAAAAGGCTTTGTAGAATTAGTAAATACAGAGGGTGAGCTTGTATGATTTGCTCTATATGCAATGCAAATAAATCGACAATACATATACAAGAAATATTTAATAATAATATTATTAGCGAAAAACATGTCTGTAGAGAATGCGCTAATAAATTAAATCTATTTGAAGAGAGTTCTCTGTTCAATATATCAGATGTGGACATATCTGAAAAAGATTTAATGCCTGCCACATTAGATGATATAAGAAATACAGAAGACAATCTATTAAAAAAAGATGTTGTTTGCAAAAGATGCAGGGTTTCACTATTAAAGTTTTTAAAAACAAAGACTATAGGCTGCCCTCATTGTTACTCTAAATTTGCTCCATATATAAAATCATATTTAAAAGATACTGTATTTGCAAATGAACATATAGGGAAAAAACCAAATCAAGACACAGATATTATTATAAAAAAACAAGAAAAAATTGATCTTGAAAAAAGACTTAATATTTTTATATCAAATGAAGATTATGAAAGTGCTGCTATTATAAGAGATTATATTTCTACATTAAAATAATATGGATATTTCATATGATTGAGCCTGCATGGTTTAATGGCGATGTAGCAATTTCTGACATTGTAATGCTTTCTTCAATAAATATTGTTAGAAATATATCCAATGCTGCATTTCCATTATATTGTTCTACTAATGAAAAAAAAGATATATCTGACATGCTTTTAAAATCTATTGATAATATAGATTACTCTATATATAATTATGATAAAAAATATTGTATTTCTGATATAAGCAAATTAGAAGCAAATATATTATATGAAAGATCTCTTATTCCAAAAAAAATTGCTCATAATAAACATGTGCATTTATGCATAACAGATGGAGATAAATCATCTATACTGATAAATGGAAAAGACCATATATCTATCAGGATGCAAGATTCTGGGGCTCATTTATTTTCACTTTATGGTATGGCTGAAAATATTGAAAGAAGCCTTGAAAGTGATGTTGAATTCGCTTTTAATAAAGAATTTGGATATTTAACTAGCTCTGTTAAAAACACAGGTTGTGCGATTACTGCAATGTCTATGCTCTCTATACCAATACTATCTTTTTTTAATACATCATATTTAGAAAACTTTTATAAAGAATGTTCTAGTTTGGGATTTATTGTTTTGAATGATAAATCTGAAAAAGCTAATAGCAGTGATAATTTAATATATATAAAAAATAAATATTCATTTGGAATAAGCGAGGCGGACATTCTTGATGGTCTTGTATATCTTGTAAATAGTATAGTTGATAATGAAAGAAAATGTCGCAAGCGATATATAGAAGAATATCGTTCTCTAATAGAAGATAAAGTATTTAGAAGTTATAATTTATTAAAATCTGCCCGTATTATTACTTATAAAGAAGTTAAAAATAGTCTTTCATGGCTTAGGGCTGGTGTATTCTATAATCTTATAAAGATAGATATATACACAATAAATAAAATGTTTGTTTTTTTAAAAAATGCACATTTACATGCTATAAGTGGATATGATTTAGATGATTATAATGAACTTCGTGCCCATTATGCTCGCAAATTTTTGGGATAATTAATTTGCTATAGATATAAAAGAGGCTTTGCCTAATAAAGGGGGATAGACAAAGCCAAAAGATAAGGAGATTTTGATATCGTATAACAACAAATTGATTGTTATTATGATATAATTATAATCAATTTTGCTCTAATTGAAAACAAATTATAGTGCATGTTATTAATTTATTTTACCTTATATATATCCAATATTTTTATATTCAGTTATATCTCTTCTCTCTACAATATTTATTTTATTATGATTATCTTTAGAGTTTTTATTTTTATCTGTATGTTTGTACATAATAAAAAGATAGTTAAATCCCCTTAGGAAAAAATTTTGCTCTGCGGCAGCTATTTTATGATTTTTTTTCTCCATATCTTTATTATGCCTCACTACTGATATTACATCTATTGCCGTAAAATATTTTTCCAAAATAGAGAATAGTCTAAATCCTAATGGCATAAATTTTTTGCCGATTTCAAATGAATCTGAAACATATAAAGCCATATATCTATCATTTTTTAATACTCTATGTATTTCTTTTATAACGAGATCCATTTGTATATAATAATTATCATCATTTGCATTAATATTACCAATACAATTTTTGTCATCCGAATATTTTATATGGTCACTATATGGCGGGTCTACAAATACAAAATCAGCCTTTTCTGTTTCAAGTGGTAATGTTCTAGCATCACTTTTAAATACATCTTTTCTTTTTAATGCCATAGGGTTTATATCATAACCTAGGGCACGCCTTCCCAAATCACGAGCAACATCAATTGTAGTACCACTGCCTGCCATAGGGTCGATTATTAAATCTTTTTTCTTCGTATACCTTAATAGAAGATTCCAAATAATATATGTTGGAGTTGAGCCAATATATTCTTTATGCCCACCCTCTAATGTTTTTTTATGATGTTGGCTACCATAATCCCAAAGTGTTGTAGTTGACAAACTTAATATTTCTTTCATAGCTATAAAATTCCTCTAAAGAATAAGATTTACTTGGTGTGGCTGTATTCTAGCATATTTTTTGATATCTTGGTAGATATTTAATTTTTATATATTTTATCTCATGATAAATTTTTTATACAAAAGAAATATTATATCTTTTATCAAATCGACTATCTTCCATAAGTAAAATAATAACAGCTTCTACAATACTAATTACAAGCGTTATTCCAGTCCATGAAAATAATAGATATATTATACCTAATTTATAACAACCTAAATAAAACTTGTGGGCTCCAAATGCACCAAAAAACAAGGCAAGTAAGGCAGTTGTTATTCTATATTTTCTTTTTATATTAGAAATATTATTAGAGGCATTTTCTTTATTTTTTCTAAAGCATTTTATTTCATCTATAAATTTTAACTTCCATGCTTTTTTATTCGCTTCTTTTGCTCCACTTTTTTTTTGCCTAACAGAAATATCTATTTTATCATAAATGGTATTAGATGATTTATTATTTTCTATATTATCAAGCCCATAATCTTCTATAACGCTCTCAATTTTTTTTTCTATTATTTCTATTATTTCATCACTATGAGAATTTTCATCCTCTACTGTTATCTCTATTTTATCTTCAGTAATATCTATAACTTCTGTTTCATCTTTTATATGTTTTTCTATTATAACATCTGTTTTATATTCATGTATATCTTTTAATAAACCAAAATGATTTTTTTTTAATACTTTATTTATTTTTTTAATTTGAGATTTACTTTTTTTTATATCTTTATCAATACTTTCTATACTTATACTTACTTCATCATCAAAAAATATATTTTGATTTATTTCAGCTTCTATAGAATCTTTTTCATCTTTCATAAAAAACATATCTCCAATAATATATATTTGTATTAGATATTAAAGTAATAAAAATATTATAATAAGCAACAAATTAAAGTATATTTTTTTAATAAAATAGACATATATATTATATTTTATAAGTAACAATTTGATTATATAAAAAATTAGTATAATATGTTACCTGTTTGCTAAATAAGAGGAGATTTTTGATATATGAAGTATATTTTACAGTTATTTTTTATTACTATAATTTCAGTTAATACATATGCTATAGATGTAGATTTCAAGCTATTTAATAGGGGTTTAGCATATAATGCTGAAAATACATATTGGAATGAAACACAAGTAACACTCACTTATTTTGAAAATCTGACAGAGGCTTCATTCGGTTTTCATTTTAATGATTTTATATCGCTTCGTGTTGGTGGAGCAGTGCTTATTCCATTTAGCCTAGAGCTTCCAGATGGCATAAGATTTTTCCCCTTTGTACAATCACAAATAAGTAATGAATATGTATCACTAACAATGGGAACATTGGACAGCGACCATAATTTTCCAGCAGTATTATTTGACCCTATGATAAAACTAACACCATATGTAAGGGCAAGTGTCAACAATTTACGTATGCCAAATTTAAATGAAACATATGAATATGGAAAGTTTACTCATGGATTTTATGAATATGGCTTATCATTCAAGTGGTTTAAAGGCGGTACGGGTGAGCTTTTTATGAACTGGCAATTACTTCATACAGAAAATCATCGTGAACGTTTTGATGTTGGGCTTACATATGCACTTGATTTTATTAAAACATTTACGCCCTACATAGGTGCTCGTTATTGGCATAATGGCGGACATGAATATCCTCTAGTCGATGGCAGCCCTGCTATTACAGAAAATTATAGCGGTGGTATTGGTATACATAGCGATATGGTTTCTATTCTTTACCTCGCTTCATATAATATTGTAGATAGAGATATTGATTTATCTAAGAATGAATTTGGACAGGCATTTTATGCTAGAGTAAGATTTTCTGTATTTGGACTTTTCGACCTTGAACCATCGGTATTTGTTTCAAGCTATTATATCGATAAAAATCAAAGATATATTTCTGTAGAGGCTGATCCATTTTTTAGAGTGCCTTTCTATTTTGGACTTAATATATTTAGAGATTGGGAATTTGCAAATGGAATAGAACTATCACTGATGTTTATAAATGGAGTATTTCTTACAGAAGACAACAGTGTTGGTATAAGATATGACCAGGGAATAAATTTTGACTTTACATATAAATTAGATATTACAAAGAAAGATTAAAAAATATTAATTTATATTTTATATTAAAAAAACACCCTTCAATTAATTTAATAATTGTTGGGTGTTTTTTATTTTATGAGTATTTTCTATTTTTTATAAAACATAAGTAAATTCATTTACTATTGAAGAAAATATTTTATTAAATTTAATCTCTTCTTCTGTGTTAGAGAAGTCTTTAATTTTATCGCCATCTAATTGTTTATCTTCTACTTTCTTGTTATATCTTAGATGAACAGTATTTCCATCAATAAAGAAGCCATTGTTTTCACTATCTGTAAAATCTTTTTTATTGCTGAATACTGTAATTTTATCTTTATACGGTAGACCCTGCCAAGGACAGAAAGCCCCACAGTTTCCACATTCATTACAATAATCATCAATATGTATTATTTGATAGTAATTATCAAAGCCAGATACTTTAATAGAAACATTTGCTCTATTAGGACATACATCCACACATTTGCTACATACCTTAGAACAATTCAAACAACGTGCTGCCTCTATCTTTGCAATATCAGTATTTTTATTTACATGTAGATTTTTTCTAATATCATTATTTTTTTCAATAATTTTATCAATGCTCTCTTCTTTGTTGCTATATTGTGTAGGCACAAATGAACTATTCTCTTTCTTACAAATATTATATGCAGCCTCAGTTCCATCAGCAATACAACCAACAATACTTGAAGGACCTGTTCTCATATCGCCAACAATATATACATTATCTAAGTTTGTATCAAATGTTGGTTTTCTATCAATGCCTTTTTCAGTAAAATCTTTATCACTTGTACCATAGCCTAATGATAAAATGAGTGTATCAATTTTGAGTTCAAATGTTTCATCTGTTTCGATAGGGCTTCTTCTTCCACTTGCATCTTTTTCACCCAATTTCATTTTTTTGCATAATAGAATTCCATCAGCATTAAACTTATAAGGATGAGATAGTGTATAGAAATTTACTTTATCTTCTTTGGCAAGTAAAATTTCTTCTTCATCAGAAGGCATCTCATGCTCTGTTCTTCTATATATAATAGAAACTTCTTCAACACCATTAACTTTTTTAGCACTTCTAGCAGCATCCATAGCAGTATTTCCACCACCAACAACAGCCACATTTTTACCCAAACTCATAGATGAAGCATTTTTATTATATTGAGATAAATAAGTCATTGCGTCGATTATGTTTTTATTATCTCCATCTAATTTGAAAGACTTGCCTTCATCAGCACCAGTTGCAATACAAATATATTTGAATCCTTCTTTTTTGAAATCGTTAACATTTGTCTTTATATCAACATTAAATTCAAACTTTACACCAAGTTCTTTAATTGAAGCAACATCACTTTCTATAACAGCCTCAGGGATTCTAAATTGTGGTATAACATGTTTAACTACACCACCAGCTGATGCCTCTCTTTCTTTGACAGTAACTTCAAAACCATTTCTTTGAAGCATAGCAGCAGTAGATAACCCAGCAGGACCTGCACCAATTACTAATACTTTTATACCATTACCTTTACTTGATTTATAGCTAGGTCTTTTACCTTTTTCTACAGCAAGATATTTTATATCACGTATAGAAATCGCACCTTCATAATCTAGTCGGCTACATTTACTTTGACATTTATGGTCACAAATATAACCTGTAATAGCTGGCAATAGATTTCCTTGAGTTATCATGTCTAATGCTTCATCAAATTTGCCTTCACCAACAAGATTAATATATTCAGGTATAGGTTGATGAATAGGACATTCAACTACACAAGGGGCTATAGCACAATCTGTAAGTGGAAGTGGTTGCTTTACATCAGAATTATTGTAGCCTCTAAATGATTTTTGTGAGTAGACTTCATTTGCAGCTTCACTAGCCAATTTTGAAAGTTTATCTACATCAATAGTATTCATATCCCATTTATCACTACTTTCAATTTCTTTGGCTATTTGATTTAGTCTATTATATCCGCCCGGTTTTAGTAAATCAGTTGCAAGTGTTAATGGCTTTATACCTGTTTCAAATATTTGTTTTGCATTATATATGGTAAGACCACCAGAATATGATATAGGGATTTCACCATTAAAATCTTTTGAAATCATTGCAGCAACAGAAATAGAAAGAGGATACAAAGAACGTCCCGACATATATCTTTCATCGCCAGGTAGAACGTCTTTGTCATTTACATTTCCTAGTGTATTTGTAAGTTTAACACCAAGCTGTCGTCCATTATTTTTTGCCAAATCTTTTATTCTACCTATCATAGTCAAAGCATCTTTATACTGTAAGTCATGGCTGAAGCTATCTTTATTGAGTTCAATATAATTAAAAGAAATTTTATCTAGAACAGACCTTACAGTATCATAACCCAAAAGTGTAGGGTTAAGCTTTACATAGGTATCAATTTTCTTTTCTGTAAGCATATATGATACAATTTTTTCTATCTCAGCAGGTGGACATCCATGCATAGTTGATAATGTTATAGCACTACAGATATTAGGACTGATTTTTTTTGAAAGCCCTTTTAATGATGGTAGTTTATTTTTTAAATCAGTGTTTTTGAGTATTTCTTTTAACTCATCGCCTTCAATTAATTCTTCTAGTATTTGTAATGACTTTTTAAATGCTTCATTATTGCTACTATCTCTTAAATTATTAATATAATCATCAACTTTCTTATTTTTAATACCTTCCATATCATAACCAACACTCATATTAAAAATGAAAGATTTGTCTAATTGCTTATTTCCCAAGTCAAACATATTCTCTAGGAAATATAGAGCAATCCATCCATTGGCATATTCGTCATAAGCCTCTTCTACTTCATATTCGCTAGACCATTCAACATTAAAACATTCATCTCTAGGGTCAATACAAGGCTTTGAAACATGGGGTGATTTTAATTGCACAGTTTTTAATTCGAGGAATCTTGAGCCTGTAAGATATGATGCTACTATGTTTTGAGATAATTGTGTATGTGGACCAGCAGCAGGACCAAGTGGCATCGAACATTTTTCTGAAAAAATACTTGTTACTCTTTCATCACCACGTTTGAAAAAATTTTTGTCACTTATACCAAATATAGTTTTATTAACACTATATTCTTTCATCATACGTAAAATTAGACTTTTAAAGTCTATACTTTTCATAATATCGCCCATTATTAGAGTCTCCTTTTTTTTATTTTTATATAAATCAATCATAAATTAAACATTTATGAAAAACAAAATATTCTATAGAATAAAGAATGGAATCTATCATCAGCTAGATATTTAATCCAACTTCGCAATAGATTCCACTTTGTAAATTTTATATTATTTCCAATATGAGGTTCTATGATTTCTGTAGCATTTCTAACAATAGTCTAAAATATATTAATAGACTATAAATGTAGTATATATAAATTTCATAGGAAGTCAATATTTAATTTTGAATACATAAAATTATTTTTAATTTATACAAAAAAATTTAGTTTAATGATAAATATTTTGAAGATTGCACTGGTAATTTATTGCAAATAATGATATATCTAGTATAATCAGCTGTATAAATACAGGGTGATTTAGATGAAAAAAATAGAAACAGAAAAATCTTTAGGGCATATTCTATGTCATGATATTACACAAATTATAAAAGATAAAAACAAAGGCACTGCTTTTAAAAAAGGGCATATTGTAGTCAAAGAAGATATTGATGTTTTACTTTCTATAGGAAAAAAACATTTATATGTATGGGAACATAAAGAAGGCTTCATGCATGAAAATGATGCAGCAACTATATTATCCAATATTTTAAAAAGTGATAATATGAAATGCTCGGATGTTAGTGAAGGTAAAATAGAACTCTCTGCCGAATGCGATGGATTATTTCGAATTGATACCGAAGTCTTATTTAAAATTAATAGCATAACAGATATAATAATTGGAACAAGGCACAGTCATTACCCTGTCAAAAAAGGCGATGTATTAATTGGTACAAGGGTAGTTCCTCTTATTATAGAAGAAAAAAAAATGGACCAAGTTAAAAGTATAGCAGGCAATAATCCAATAACATCACTAACTCCATACAGTAAAAAAACAGCAGGTGTTATTACAACAGGCAGTGAAGTATATTCAAAAAAAATAGTAGATACATTCACCCCTGTTATTGTAGATAAAATAGCTAGTTTTGGTTTGTCGCTTGTAGACCATAAAATAGTAGATGATGATAAATCTCAAATAATAGATGCCATAAAAAGTATGAGAGAACAAAATGTAGATGTCATTATATGTACAGGGGGGATGAGTGTCGACCCTGATGATGTAACACCTAGAGCTATTAAAGAATCAAATGCAAAGATTGTTAGCTATGGTGTTCCCGTTTTGCCTGGCTCTATGCTTCTTGTAGCTTACTTTGATGACAGAACACCTATCTTAGGTATACCCGGATGTGCGATGTATTGTAAGACTACTGTTTTCGATTTAATTCTACCATTCATTGCATCTGGAGTAGAAATAACAAAAAAATATTTAATAAGGCTTGGTCATGGTGGGCTATGTTTAAAATGTGAGACATGCAAATTCCCTCATTGTGAATTTGGAAAAGGGGCATAAAATTTTGAGCGATAAAGATAAACTTACTCATTTTGATAATAATGGCAATGCTATAATGGTAGATATTGCTGAAAAAAATATAACAAATAGAATTGCTATTGCAAGAGGTAGCATTAAAATCTCTAATGAAATATTGCAAGTGATTATAGATGGCAGTTGTAAAAAAGGTGATGTGCTTGGTGTCGCTCGTATTGCGGCTATTATGTCTGTGAAGAATACATCAAATATTATACCAATGTGTCATCCTATACCTATAGATAAATGCAGTGTTGATTTTTTTATCGATAAAGAAAATAATGAAATAAAAGCAGAATGTACTGTGAGTACTTCTTATAAAACAGGTGTAGAGATGGAGGCATTGACAGGTATTAGTGTCGCTTTACTGACGATATATGATATGTGTAAGGCTATTGATAAATCTATGGAAATCAAAAGTATATATCTATATAAAAAGACTGGTGGAAAAAGTGGGGATTTTATAAAGGTATAAATATGAATAGAGTAAATTTTAATGATAGATAAATATAAACGTAGTATAGATTATGCAAGAATATCTGTAATAGACAAATGTAATTTGAACTGCATCTATTGCACTACAAAAGAAAATATTAATTTTTCACCCGAAAGGGGGACTATTTCTGATAGTGAAATTATAATCCTATGTAAAGCATTATCTCAACTAGGTATTAAAAATATAAAAATAACAGGTGGCGAGCCTTTAATTCGAAATGGTATTGTAGATTTAATTGCAAATATTAAAAATATAGATGGTATTGAAAATATAACACTTACAACTAATGGAATAATACTTGATAAATATATCGCCTCTCTTAAAAAGGCAGGGCTTGATTCTATGAATATTAGCCTTGATGCATTAGACAATGATTTATTCAAAAGCATTACAGGTCATAATAAAATTAATGAACTACTAAAAAATATTGAAATGGCATTAGAGTATAATTTTTCTAGCATAAAAATAAATTGCGTATTGCTTAATGATTTAAATCATAGCGAGTATGTCAATATAGCAAGCCTTGCCAAACATAAAAATATATTTGTTAGATTTATTGAAGTGATGCCGATTGGAGAGGGAAAGTCGCAGGGCTTTATATCTTCAGAAATGATAAAGATAGAATTAGAAAAAGAGTTTGGTAAATTTGAAGGAACAACTAGAACTCTTGGTAATGGACCTGCTCTATATTATAATGTTGCAAACTTTATAGGTAAAATTGGTTTTATAAGTGCTATATCAAATCAATTTTGTCATAAATGTAATAGAATTAGAATTACATCTGACGGCTCTATAAAAAACTGCCTATACTATAAAAAAAATGCGAGTATAAAGCATCTTCTCAATGAAGAGAATTTTAAAGAATTAAAAGAGACTCTATATGATATAGTTTATGAAAAAGAAAAATCTCATGATTTTGATAATACTAATGAATCTAGAAATGCTGATATGGAAAACATGTCAGATATAGGGGGGTAAATATTTTGGCTTCAATTATTGCTACATGTATAAGTGAAAAAAAAGGCACTCAAAAGCGTGATGTTGGGACTATCAACCTTATCACTGATTTTGGTATTGATGGTGATGCCCATGCTGGTAAATGGCATAGACAGGTTAGTTTGCTTTCTTATGAAGAAATAGATTTATTTAAAAAAGATCTGATTAATCTTAATCATGGCGATTTTGGTGAGAATATTGTAGTTAAATCACTTGATTTTGATAAAGTAACTATAGGCACTATATTAATATGTAATGATGTTATATTAGAGATAACTCAAATAGGTAAAGAATGTCATTCTCGTTGTCAAATATATGATAAAATGGGCGACTGTATTATGCCAAAAAAAGGTGTATTTGCTAAGGTATTAAATGGAGGGACAATCTCTGTTGCTGATAATTTATATATCAAAGAGGATAAATAATTATTATGGATATAGCAATTATAACCTCTAGTGACAAATGTTTTGCGGGAGAGAGAGAGGATATTTCTGCTAATGTTATCAAAGAAATTGCAATATCTAAGGGGCATAATATTGTTAGATATAGCCTATTCCCTGATGATAGAAAAATGTTATCAACTGAGATGAAATATATCTGTGATAAAAATATAGCTGACTTAATACTCACAACTGGTGGGACTGGTTTTTCTATAAGAGATATAACCCCAGAGGCAACATTAGATATTATAGAACGGCGTGCTGATGGGATTGTTGAAGCGATGAGAGCTTCTAGCATGCAAATAACCAAGAGGTCAATGTTATCACGTGCGGTTGCTGGCATTAGGGCTAGAACTTTAATTATTAATCTACCGGGAAGCCCGAAGGCTGTTCGAGAAAATTTAGAGTTTATTATAGATGATTTAGAGCATGGTATAAAAATATTAAAAGGCGATAGTAGTGAATGTGGAAATCTATAATAACTTATTCTAATACATTATTATTAGTTATATTTATTTGATTATATCTATTTGTATAAGCCTCAAACTCGGCATCACATTTTATTATTACAAATTCCACCCTTCTATCTCTATATTTATTAGTGCCCTCATACTTTGGTGTACTATCAGAATATCCAAATATATAAAGCCTATTTGTATCAATACCTAAATTTGTAAGTTCACTAAATATATTAGTGCCACGTTCCATAGATAAAGGATAGTTTCTCTCATCTGCATTAGAGCCTAAATAATCAGCATGCCCTTCTATAATCATTTTTATATTTTTATTAGTTTGCATAAATAGATAAACATCTTCTATAGTTTTATAATCTTTATTATCTAATTCTTTTGAACCAAATTCAAACCATATAATATGCTCTTTTGAAATAAGCATATTATTAGAATTCGTATTGAAAATATATAAATTATCAGGAATATATAATTCTTGGCTACATAAGCTGTTTTCTATTTGTTTCTTTTTAGTCGGTATTTTAACTTCTGGTACAAAGCATGAAATAAGCATAGGGATGAGTATTATATTAAATAATAAAAAATATTTTTTCATAGAGAATTACACCTAAAATTTTAATACAAATGGAGTGAATGAAATAGCAAAATTTTTAGACAACACGCCATATTCTACAGAAAATGATTGATAAAATATGTCAAGCGTTAATGAGAGGCGAACATCATATAAAAAATATTTAGATGCTAACTCTGAATTAGGCAAAGCAATATCAGTTATAGTATGCTTATTATTAGCTATATTGACATGTGTACTTACAGAGTTTATACCAGTAATAGTTTCTATATTACCAAAAACTAAATCTAGCCCGACCGAACCATATATAGCAAAATAATCTACTACTGGCACTTTTTCTTGAAACTTAAATCCCCCGACTATTTTTGGTGTTATGGCAAATATCTTCCATGAAAAATCGCTAAAAATATCGCCATTAAATACAACCCCAGTCTCTCTACCATCAGAAGAACCTAATTCCATAGGGATATACAAATTTCTATTTATATGCATATCAAAATTGCCCATATCAAAATTAAAATCTGCTCTCAAGTCAAGAAAAAAATATTTGTCTCTATAAATAAGATATTTTAAATCTATCCCAACATGAAAACCAAGAGATTTCACCCCTACATCTAATATAAATTGCTTATAAAGGCTTTCAAGGCCGGGAAGAAAACCTAATCTAAGCCCCATAGATAAAGGCACAGTCCAAAAATTAATTTGAGAAAAAACTTGTATATGAGGCATAGGTATAGATGAAATAGCGTTAGCAAAGGCAGCATAACCATAGTTTAAGGTTAGAGGTATTGGGTCACGAATATAGTCAGGCATATTCATATACATGCTCACACCAAATATGCCAAGTGGAAAATATGTTGGTATTATAAGCCCGTAATTATCACCAGAGGCTGCCATAAATGACATACGACTCCTTATCCTATCAAGTAATACAATATTCATCTCATTTTGTGAACGATAAGCCTCTAAAAATGCAATTGTTGTGCCTATAAGCAAAATAATAGATTCATTTTCTGTAGTTTCCAATAGATTTGATGGATTTTGGGCTAAATCTATTAATTTGTCAAAACTTACACTTAAAAGAGAATCTTGAAATAAAGCCTCCATTTGAACACTACTACCAACTATATTGGCAATGTCGCTACCTATGTCGCTATATAGAGCTTCTTGACTAATAAATGTATCAACAAAATCCTGAAAATCTATCTCCTCTACAACCTGCGAATATAAAGGTAGAGAAAATATTAGTATTAGAATACAAAAAATATATTTTCTTGTAAGCAATTTTAAGTAAAACATTAGTGATTAAACTCAAGGAGATGATGACTTATAGCTCTATGAGGATAGACATCTTTTATGTTACTATCTAGTACACTACTTATCATATCAGCCTTAGCTTTGTAAATCATCGCTTTATCATACTCTTTATTACCATATGCTATTTGATAATTTTTAAGAGCATCATCTCTATATTTGTTCCCATTAGAAATATTTTCTCCAATAGCATCATAATCTATAAATCTTACAAATTTATCGCCAAATGCAAATAGATATTTTGGTGATGATGTCCAATGTATAGAACTGTTTATCTCATTAATAATTTCTAGAGATTTCCAATCTTCTATATCTGTTGCATTGTCTGGATGCTCACTTGAAACTAAAAAATTATTATAAGAATTTTTATGCTTTTCTGTAAGGGTAAAACTAGTATCTCCTCTACCTGCCGCTGCTTTAATATCATCATAAGGTATAGGTACATAGTGATTTTCTTCATCTATTTTGTAATAGGAATTTTTTGTACTTTTAGCCCAATTTGGTTCAAGTGGTGTTGGTGCAATACTACTACCAGCCATCCAATTATTATTAGGAACAGCAGCATTATAATTCTCCAAAGTATCATCCGTCCAGTTTTCGCCGTCTGTAGTAGACAAATAAGTACTACTTCCTCTTACATCTAAAAATAAAGTTTCTCCATCTTTTGACACTTTACCATTAGATACTATCTCTCTTCCAAATTCCCTATCATGTATCTCCCATTTACTTTCCTCACTTCCATCAAGGGCATCTTCTGCTTTTATTCTAACATATGTATCACTTATCTCATCACCGAAACCATTGCTAGAACTATTATATCCTCCAAATACATAATAATATCCTTTGAAATAAGTATAATACCCTTGTGTACACAAATCTATACCGCCATCTTGCCACCCCCCAGTTCCACCAACAGCTGTTGGAAGTGGAAATTTAACTAAATCTTGCACCTCTCTCATATAGTCCCAGTTTACTGAGTTTTGACTATCAAAAACATCAATACTACCATATAAACTAACTGTGTACCATCCGATAGTTCCTTCAATATAGATCTCTCTTTGAAATACAGAAGTCGTAGAAGTGAGAGTAATTATATTATTTTCTATCACCAAATTATTACTTTCTAATAAATGCCAAACGTACATGTGTCCCGAATAGTTATTAGGCTTTACAGTATCAAGATCTCTGCCAAGTATTTCAATATTTTCTTCATCGTTTAGTCTTATTAAAGACTTCCCATGCAATTTAGTTAAAATTTTCGTATTTGGATTATAGTTATAGACATTATTAACCAAGACATGCCATTTGCCTTGATATACAAAACGTTTTCCAAAGCCGCCAAACACTGTGGTGCTTGGAATTGGCTTTAGAATAATATCACCTGGTATAGTATCAATTGGTGATGGCATACTCTCTGGCTCAAGTATGTTTCTCCCACATGATATACTTAATATAATAAAAATTAATAATGTGAATCTAAGAAAAAAGCCCTTCATAAACTAACCCCCAAATAACAACCCTATATAATAAGTCTATTCACTTTTTATACATTGTCAAGTTATTTTATAAACCAGTATAATAAAAATTTCAGTGTGGCTTTGTAATTAAATTTGCTTTTGTTCACAAGAAAGGGAGGTGATATATATCGAAAGCGGCACATAAGAAACTTGTAAAGATTACGTTAAATACAAGAACCAGGATGATGAAACCATCAATTCTATGTCCTCGCTTTCACCAAATATAATTTGTTGAAATAGATTGGGGAGAATATATCAAAAACTGAACTCATAAA
>CAMRBQ010000001.1 GCA_947040495.1 uncultured Spirochaetia bacterium | reverse complement strand
TAACTAAAGAAGAATATTTAGTTGAAATGGAAAAATTAAAAAAAGAGTTAGAAGATGAAGATGAAGATGAAGATGGAAACATTATTTAAACTAAAGAAGAATATTTAATGTACATTTAATTTATAAATAAATAAAAAATAATTTTATAATTATGAAAAATATAGTATTCGTTGTATATTTAGAAGCAATAATATGATAGATGAAAAACAAAAAGAAGCTGAAAAACTTTCTGATTTAATTTTAGAAGCTTCAAAGAAAGCTTTTTTAGATCTTTTTAGTAATGGGGAGCAGTATTATTATTGTGTTTTGATAACTTCAGGGGAAGCTTTTTTTCCTTATATATCAGCATGCTCAGTGGAATCTTTAAGTAGATATTCAAAAGAACATTCTGAGGAAGATGCTAAAAAAATAAAATGGTCTTATGCGGATTCTGAGTATTGTAGTTTTGGGTATGAACTATATTTTAAATCAGTTGGACTATATTTTCAAGAACGCCTTGGGATTAATGAACTTGATGATGATGCTTGGGAGCAAGAATTTAATCTTAGGATTTTGGCTATGGAAAGGGCTATGAAACATCTCGATAGCGAAGGGATTTTTAATATAAATCAATTAAGAGAAAATGTATTTATTAATGTAGAAGTTATGCCACCTGATAGTACTAATACTGAGAGAGCTTTAATATTAAATGAATCTAAAAATATCACAGAGTGGCTAACAGAGGCAGCAGAGTAATTTGTTATTATAAATATTTGAAATTAAATTAGGCGGCGCTACTATCATACCAACATATCTTGGAATAAGACATTTATCCCCCAATGGTGCATGGAATATTATAAAAAAATTAGATGAAATAAAACCTAATATTGTGCTCATCGAAGGACCGTCAGACTTTACTCCTCTAATTAAAGAATTTGAAAATACTGATGTGCACCCACCTATTGCTATACTTGCTTATACTACAGTTGAGCCTATCAAAAGTGTAATACTCCCTTTTGCAGAATATAGCCCCGAGTATCAAGCAATTAAATGGTGTAATGATAATGATATAGAATGTAGATTTATCGATTTGCCTAGCAATGTTAATTTGGCATTTGATAACAATGAGAAAGAAAATTTTGAAGATGAGTATGATGATTCTCCACAAGAGAAAGATGATTCTAGTGTTATGAACGATATTTATTATAGGCTTGATAAACTCGCTGGTTTTGGCGGGCATGAAAACTTTTGGGAAGGGGCTATAGAACATGCTGAAAATAATTATTTCGATTCTGTCAATGAATATGGATATCAGCTACGTAAGATTACATTAGAGAATGAGGAAGATTCCCCTAAAAATAAAATGCGTGAATCTTATATGAAATGGCAAATAGATTCTGCTATTCTCGAAGGCTACTCGCCTGATAAAATTGTTATAATAGCTGGGGCTTATCATATTGATGGCTTAAAAAATACTGCAACAAGTATGACAAAAGAAGAGTTTGATGCAATAGATAAAGTAGAAAATAAGTTTACCTTAATGCCATATTCATATTTTAGATTGTCTAGTCAATCGGGATATGGGGCGGGCAACAAAGCACCTCTATATTATCATATGTTATGGGATAGCATTAATAAAGAAAGTATAGAGGAAGTTTCTTATCATTATCTGTCTTACTTGGCAACTGAACAAAGAAAACTCGGTAACTATGCTTCTTCTGCACAAATTATTGATGCAGTACAATTAGCCATGGCTCTTGCTCAACTTGCAAAACGCCATTATCCAACATTGACTGATTTGCGTGATGCGGCAGTAACTTGTTTTGCCGAGGGGAATTTAAATTATATTGCTAAGGCGATTACTTTAACTGAAATTGGAACTACCATAGGTAAACTTCCAAAGGGTGTGAGTAAAACATCAATACAAGAAGATTTTCAAAATCATATTAATAAATTAAAATTAGAAAAATATGTCTCTGTAGTTAATCAAGAGATTCGGCTAGACTTACGTGAAAATATTCATGTGAAGTCTGAGCATCTTGCTTACATGGATTTAGAGCGTTCATTTTTCTTTCATAGGCTGCGGGTGCTTGATGTTCACTTTGTAGGATTGATGGAAGAAAATCAAAGCAATGCGACATGGTCTGAACGTTGGAATATTCAATGGACGACAGAGGTAGAAATTGAGCTTGTTGAATGTTCTTTACTTGGAGATGTACTCACTAAATCTGTAGAAGTTTGTATGGCTAAGAAATTAGAAGAAGATATGTCTATAGAAAATATTATCCTAAATATTAAAAATTGTTTTTTATGTGGTATGCCAAAAGTACTCGGGAGGTTTGTTGCTATATTACAATCGACTGCAATTGATTCTGTAAATATTTTTAGTATAGCAAAATGTCTTAGCAACTTGAATACAATTATTACTTTTGGTGATATTAGAAAAATTGATACTAATGGATTACATGGGATTTTAGAGCAGCTCTATATTAGAGCTGTTTTAATTATTCTTGAAAGTGCTAATTGTGATGATTCTGTTGTAACGGACATGATTAATTCTATTAATGCTATTAATGATGTGAGTATAAATTTTTCATTTATTAATGCGGAGTTATGGACTGAGGCTTTAGAAAATATGTCTGAAAGCCTAGATATTAACCCATTCTTGTCAGGATATGCAACTAGTATATTGCTTGAAAAAGGGATTATTAAGCATGATGAGATAGAGCAAATTATTGAGTATCGACTTTCTCCTGGGATGGATTTGAGTTTAAGTGCTAATTGGTTTGAAGGCTTATGCATGAAAAATAAGTATTCTCTTATTCTAAATCTTAAAATTTGGGAAAAAATAGACACATATATTAATTCATTAAATGAGGAAGATTTTAAACGAGTCTTTGTATTTTTACGCCGTGCATTTACACATTTTAGTGCATCTGAAAAAAACTCTGTTGCTGAAAATCTACAAGAATTATGGGGCATAAATAATGTATCCCAATTTGTTAATAGTAATCTTAATAGAGAAGAAATGGAAAAACTTAAAGAGATAGATGATTTCGATTTTGATGATATATAATGGAGAAGTCTTATTTATGAAAGATATAGAAAAATTAAAAAGATGGCGTTTGATTTTGGGCAAAGAAAGTGAATTGTCATTTGCTAATATGAATGAAGATAGCCCCATTGCTTTGTCGGCAGAAGAGACAGCTATGGATAAAGCTTTGGAAGAAATTTATAGTAGCAAACGTTTTGGTGATGTCGGCAATGCTAATAGTGGAACAGGGGCATCTATGCCTAAGGCTTCTCAATGGATGGGCGATATACGTTCTTTGTTTGATAAAGACATTGTGAAAATTATTCAACAAGATGCCATTGAGCGATGTGGGCTTAAAGACTTATTGCTCGAGCCAGAAATTATGGATGAAATGGAGCCCAATATTGAACTTGCCTCAACTATTTTGACAATTAGAAGCCATGTGCCAGATAAATCAAAAGAAAGTGTAAGACGGTTTATTGCTAAATTAGTAGAGCAGATTAATAAAATGTTAGAGAGTGATATAAAGCGTGTTATTACTGCTGCTATGAATAAACAAGAGCATTCGCCAATACCATCTGCAAGTGCCATCGATTTCAAATATACTATAAATAAAAATTTAAAAAATTATAATAAAGAGCTTAAAACAATTATACCAGATAGGGTATTCTTTTTCGATAGAGTGAGCACTTCCGATTCAAAAAAATGGACTGTAATTTTAGATGTAGATAGAAGTGGTTCTATGGGGGAGTCGGTTATTTATTGCTCGGTACTTAGTTCTATACTTGCGAGCATTTCTTCTATTAAAACTAAAGTAATAGTATTTAATGATGAAGTAGTTGACCTCACCGAACAATGTAGCGACCCTGTTGATTTGCTTTATGGTTTTGAACTAGGCGGGGGTACAGATATTAATAAGTCTGTAAAATATTGTCAGTCATTAGTTGAAAACCCAAGCAAAACTATGATGTTTATAGTAACGGATTTATATGAGGGTGGCAATGCGGGGCAGCTACTTACACGCTTGAGAGATTTAAAAGATGACGGGGTAACTGTTGTATGCTTGCTTGCGATTACTGATTCTGGCAAACCAAGTTATGATGTTGACCTCGCACAAAAAATTTCAAACTTGAATATTCCATGTTTTGCTTGTAGCCCACAAAAACTTCCTATATTGTTAGATTGTATACTTCATCATAGAGATTTGAGCATACTTGAAAAGAGCCACTAAAATATAAAATAAATCATGGTTTTTATTTTACGATTGATTTTCACGAAACTGCACTGTATAATAAAATTAATATTCACATAAAGAGAGAGACATGGACAATCAAGAAAACATTACAGAGATTATGGAAGCTGGGGCAAAAAATTTTGAAGCCCAAAATTATGAAGATGCAATAGCAGATTTTAGTGAAGCGATGCTACTAGAGCCCGATGATAGTGAAATTTATTATAATAGAGGGCTTGCTTATTCCGCCTCAATAAAATATGAAGAGGCTATAGCAGATTTTAGCAAGGCTATGTTGTTAGATACTGAAGATAGCGAAACCTATTATAATAGAGCGCTTGCTTATTCTAATTTGGAAAGGTATGAAGAGGCTGTAAAAGATTTTAATGAAGCAATAAAACTAGATACTGAAGATGCTGAAATTTATTATAATAGAGCGCTTGCTTATTCTAATTTAGAAAGACATGAGCAAGCTTTAAGCGATTATAATGAGGCGATAAAATTAGATGCCGAGCATATTAATGCTTATAATAATAGAGGGCTTGCTTATTTAAATTTAGGAAAATATGAAAAGTCTATAAGTGATTTTACAGAATCTATAAAACTATATCCTAAATATGTATATGCTTATTATAATAGAGCGCTTGCTTATTCTAATTTGGAAAAGTATGAAGAGGCTGTGAGTGATTTTACTGAGGCAATAAAACTAGACCAGAGGCATGTATATGCTTATTATAATAGAGCGCTTGCTTACTATAATTTGGAAAACTATGACAAAGCAATATCTGATTTTAGTGAAGCGATAAAATTAAACCCAGAAGATAGTGATATATATACGAATCGAGGTGATGCTTATTCTGATTTGGCAAGATACACAGAAGCAATAAATGATTATAATAAAGCTATAAAATTAAACCCCAAAGATGGTGATGCATATACGAATCGAGGTGATGCTTGTTCTAATCTTGAAAGATATGAAGAGGCTATAAACGACTATAATGAAGCAATATTACTCGCCCCAGAAGATAGTGATAGATATACGAATCGAGGTGATGCTTATTTTAATCTTGAAAGATATGAAGAGGCTATAACTGATTATAATGAGGCGATAAAATTTAATATAGAAAATTGCGATGCTTATTTTAATAGAGGCGATGCTTATTCTACTTTTGGAAAATATAAAGAAGCGATAAGTGATTATGATGAGGCTATAAAATTAGACCCTGAGCATACAGAGGCTATTAATAGTAGGAAGCTAGCTTATGAACAATTAGAAAAAACATAACTTTTAATATATTGTAAATATGAAAATGATATTAAAAAATCTCTGCTACTATTGCACAAAACAATAATATCAGAGATTTTTTAATATTGTAATTTAGATATTATTTTTCTTCTTCTTCTGTTATATCAGAAATTGTTCTATCTATAAACTCGCCATTAATATTCAAGAAATAAGATAGATTATATAATACATCTACTTCGTCATCATGTATATCACCATCAGCTGCAGATATTACACATAAATCTCTAAGTATATTTAATTTTTGCATAGGGCTTAGGAATGTATTTAAATCTTGAGAAAGTTCAACTATCTTAGTTTTCAAATCATCTTCATTGAGTTTTGATGTTATCTTCATATACTCTTTGAATGCCTCAGGTGTTACGATTCTACCAAGTGCAACAATTTCACTTTGATCAACTGTACCATCTGCCATAGAAATTAAATATCCTGACATGAAAATATATTCTTGTATTTTAATTCCACTTTCAGATTCTTGGTCTAAATATGAAGGGTTCATTAAAGACATAAATTGTGCTATTTCTTGTTCAAGCTCAGCTTCTGTTATCTGTGGCTTGCCTGCTATTTTTGCAACACTATAGTATGTATCACTTTTGCTAAATAATTCTAATGCCTTTATTCTTAATGGGCTAAATGGATGACTGCTATACCAATCTTCAGGATCAACTTCAGTACTAGCCATTTCAGCTTTTAAATCTACAAATTGATTAATATATTCGTCTAAATGAAATTCAAGTGATGCAGTTGTCACACCTGAAGAAAGTTTGAAGAATGAACTACCCGCTTGTGTAAATGATTTACAACAAAGTAGACCAACTCTATCGCAACTTATTTCAGCCGCACGTCCCCAAGCAAAAAGTTTCATTGCATGAAGAGGTGATAGATAATCAGCACCTTCGTCCATAATCCCTCTAGCATTATACTTATGATGTTCAAAAAGGATATGTCCTATTTCATGACCGACAACAAATGTAATTTCACCGATAGAAAATCTTTCAATCATACCACTTGATATAATAATATAAAGCTTGTCTGCAGTTGGTGGATAACATGCTGCATTAAATTTATCATCTTGATATACATAAAACTCTATTTCTTTATCGAGTTTAAGTGTTTCTTTACAAACATTTGCTATTTTGTATATATGTGGGGCAAGTTTTTCTGTTAGTTTTAAGCTTGTTTTTAATAATTGCTTTCTCGAATTATATACACCATACTTCTCTTCTAAGTCTTGTTTTGCTCTTTGTATTTCTGGGTCATTATCGAGTTCTAAGAGTAAATCTCTATCACCGTCATATACAATGGCATCTAAATCGACTCCACAAGGATAATTGTAAATTTTGCCAGAGACATCACCTTCATTACTCTCAGATAACTCATTCATTTTATCTTGATATTCTTGAGCAAGTTTTGTAATTTCATTTTGTACATCTACACAAATAGCTTGAATACTTGCGGCATCACCAGCTTCCTGTGCTTTTGTTATTTTTTCTTGCAGTTGCTGCTGAAAATCGGCTATCACTTCATTGTAAGAAGTCATTATCTCTTCAATAGTGTTTCCTTTTAGTACAGACATTTTTTATACTCCTATATGTTATATGAATTTTATATAACAAAATAATTTTTTACTGTTCTAGTGTATCATATTATTTCAATATTTGCTATTTTATAATTAGAAATCTACTATAATTTATATATTTAATTACTAATATTGTAAGTTATCCATATTTGGCTTTTCTGAAAACTCCTTACTATTTAATGATAAAGCTTATCCCAGTATTATTAAGACTTTTTTATATTCTTAGTGTAAATAGAGTTAATTTATAAAATTATTTAAAATAATACTTTTTGTCTAAAAAAATTATGTTTATAAGTTATCTAACTTAAGTCTATTATACATAATGCCGATAAAGAGCGTAGCGGTAAATATTATATAAACTAAATTGATAGACTCTTTACCGACTATAAAAAGACCGTATGGGGCAATGATTCAATGTCTTTAGCAAAACCAATAACAAAACATGATGACGATTTTTATACAACAAGCTATCTAACATATGTTAGAATAGAAAAGGGGCTGTCTGGTAATAGCCTTGCATCATATCAACATGATTTACGCATTTATTTAACTTTTTTAAAAGAAAATAATAAAACATTATTAGGGGCTACCCAAAAGGATATAGAAAAGTTTTTAAGCCATCGTACAAAAAGTGGAGTAAAGCTCCGTACTGTAGCTCGAAATAAAGTTAGTATAACTAATTTGTATAAATTCCTTATTATGGAAGATTATATAGAAAAAAATCCTACAGAGAATCTTGAAGTTATAAAATTGAAGAGAACTTTGCCAGATTATTTATCTGTAGAAGAAGTAGATAAGCTACTTTCTGTGCCAGATTTGAGCACTGCTAAAGGTATTAGGGATAAACTTATTTTTGAGCTTATGTATTCATGTGGGCTTAGAGTGAGTGAGGTTTGTTCGCTTACATTATTTGATGTATCCATTGATGCCGAATATTTAAGGTTGTTTGGCAAGGGTGGTAAAGAGCGTATTGTGCCTATTGGTAAAGATGCTCTGACTATATTAGATATGTATTTAAAAGAATCTAGACCTGTAATGTTAAAAAAGAAAAGAAGTAATGAGTTGTTTTTGAATTGTAGAGGAGACCATATCTCTAGGGTTGGGGTCTGGAAAATAGTGAAAGAGGTTTTAAAACTTAGTGGTATAAATAAAAATGTTTTTCCTCATACTCTTAGACATAGCTTCGCAACACATTTGGTGCAAAGAGGGGCTGACCTTAGAAGCGTACAAAGAATGCTCGGACATTCAGATATTACAACAACAGAAATATATACACATGTTGATAGTGAACATCTGAAAAATCAAATGAAAAAACATCCCAAGCATAAAGTATAAAAAATATTTTTTATATTTATAGTACCAATTTAATACTACTAGGTAATATTTAAGATGAAAAAAGGAATAATAACAGCTGTTGCTCTATTAATAGTTACACCGGCTTTAATTTTATTTGTATTTGGTATTGGTGGAAACATGAGTGCCTATACAAATGACAGTTTTGCTGAGCTCCCATCAAATGATGAAGAATATATATTTACGAGTTATAAGATAGGTGTAGAAAAGCCTATTATTAATACATATGAATCTGATAGTTACTATAGCGAATTGGTTACAGAACAATCTATGTTTGTACCAAATGAAATAAAAAGTATGGATACATTTAACTGGGAAGTGGATGATGTTCTACTCGCATATACAGATTTCAACGATAGAATGCCTACTGCCAATATTACTCCATCTGTAATCAAAAATACGCCTGTAAGTGAAGTATCTGGAAAAATAACTGATATGATAGAATTTGGTCTTCAAAATAGTAGAGAGCCAAATGCACCTACAGTAGATATGGATGTGTCATTAAAACAAGCATATAGATATGAGCCTGTCAAGATAGTCGCAAATGTGGATGGTGGTGCTGAAATCACAAATGTTTTAATGTTTATAGTATTAAAAAGCGATATGATGGCAAAAAAAAATGGAGATGATAGATATTATATAAATGTATTTAAGAATACTATGAACTCATATTATGGTGTATATCTACATCCATTTGGTGGACCACTTGGAAAGTATGATGCTGTACTTTATATACAAACAAAAAATGGTGCTTATGCTTATAAAACAGAATTTTCAATGAAAGGGCGTCCTTCTCCAAAACCTAAAGAAACAAAAAAAATACTAGTCATGGAGTATAATGCAGATTTATCTTCAAAAAAAATACCGAGTTTAGATGGTGGTACGACTTCATATGAAGGAATATATGATTGGACTCGTTATATGAAATGTGATATATTTTGGATTTTAGCAGGGCAGACGACAGGTTGGCATAATAGTGTTAATAAAAACAACCCATGGATGAGTGCCACTATAAAAAATGCCGAGATACTTGCTGCAAGTACAAATAGAAAGGATGTACAATTTGGTACATATATAATGGCTTATTCCGCCCCAGGTGGTGGAGACAAAAAAGCAGGCTATGATGCTTCTATTACTTATAATACAGCAACTAAATCTTTAGGTCGTAGTAGGCATATTTCATTGGGGTCTGAAGATAGGCTCAATGATATTATAGATTTACTACATAGATATGATAAAAATCCAAATGTATCATACCTTGGGCTAGATTTTATTCGTACGGGAAGGCATGATGGTTATGAATTAGTTGATGAGATGGTCGCCTTTACAGGAGTCTATACCCCTAAGAATTGGTCGAAGATGAGTAAAGATGCACGTATGGTATGGCTTGCGAGGATGAGATTTAGTAGCAGAGAAATAAATATGAAGTGGCGTTGGTTTAGGGCACAAAAGGTTGCAAATATTGTAAAGAAAATCAAAGAATCCGGGGTAAAAAAACCACTTTGGGTATTCACACTTGGTTGGGATCATGGGCAAGAGCATGGGCAAGACCCTTATATGTTTTTTGATGCCGGTGTCGACTATGATGCTATTATGATATATGAAGCAAACCGTGCCCAGCATAAGACAATGCTTAAACAATGGCCTGCATATTTGGCTGGCGAATATAATGTAATTGTTGGAAATATGGTTGATAATAGACTCCAAGATGGTAGTAGAAGAGCAGAGATTGAATATATGAAACGTTTGTATGAAACAGAGTCTTTATATAATAGAACAAGTCGTATACGTGGTATTTTCTTTTTTGATATGGCACGTATGATGTGGTCAAAAAACCGTGGTCGAACGGGTGTTAAAGAATGGGCTAATATAAATGCTAGTGTAGTTTCTCGTATTGAAGAAAAATATAGCGAAAATCCAGTATCATTAAATATTGCACTTCATGAAAAAAATAGAACAGGTGTTCTTACCATTACAAATATTACCCATAGAAATTTAAATGACATGGCTATAGTCCCTATTGCGGGTGTTGGTCTAAATAGAATTAGCTTAGATGCAGATATCGTATCGCTCAAAGGTAGAGATAGTATTCAAATACCTTTTAGATATACATACTCTTCTAATGGGAGGAGATCATCACTTATAACATTTAGGCTAAAAACAAAAGAAGGTATTGAAAATGTAGTAGTAGCATATACTCTTTTACATACATTAAATGTGATAGAGCGTTCTGCTAATACTAGTGGTAAAAGTAAAGATGCTGATGATAAAAACAAGACTGATACTGCAAAAAAATAGCCCCCATGTAATAATTATATCTGATAGTGTTAGTATTTTAGAAAAGTATTAAAATAAGTGAATTATAAATTGTTAGAAAATTTTTCGATAGATGTAGCTTTGTATTGTCCTGAAATACCTGCAAACACTGGTAACATTGGGCGTTTATGTGTAGGCTCTGGTAGTGCTCTTCATATTATAGGCAGGCCATCATTTTTGATGAGAGATAAAGAGATACGACGTGCGGGGCTCGACTATTGGAAAAAATTAAATCTTATAGAACATAGTGATGAAAAATCTTTTATAGCATATGCTAAAGAAAATAATAGAAATGTTATTCCCGTAAGCAAATATGGCAAGACTGCATATTTTGAATATATTTATAAAAAAAATGATATCCTAGTTTTTGGCAAAGAGAGCACAGGTCTTAGTCAAGTTCTTATAGATGAATATAAAGATAATAGTGTCTATATACAAATGAGTGAAAATATACGTTCTATTAATTTGTCAAATAGTGTTGCTATAGTTTTGTATGAAGCATGGCGTCAGGCAATTATTTAGAATTCACCATATTAAAAATAAAAAATTATATACAAAATATTTTAGAAGCAAATAGCTATTTTTTCCACTTGCTATTAAAAGCATATCTATAGGTAAGCCCAATAGTCAAAGCATCATTATAAAAATATTTAACTTTTTTACCACCAATACTTTTTATAGGTGAAAGTACATTTAAGTCATAGTTTGCTCTAATACCAATGTAATTAGCCTTGCCTACTCTAAATTCAATTCCTAAAGCAAAATCTATATCTATATAAAAATTTCTACTTTCAATGCTAGGTAAAGTCCCAAGATTAGCATCAATTTGATTCTCTATAACATAGTTTGCTATAGGGATAACAAACTTTGGACAGACAGAAGCATATAGAAGGACATGGTTCTATTCATATTGGAAGCGTGCTATGACAGGTATTGCGATGGCATTCTCTAAAAATAATACTTCACCTGTAGCACCACGATGGAAAGCATAACCGCCATAGTTGTAATGAAGGCCTGTTTCTAAAGCTATAAATGGTAAAACTCTAGCATTACATTTATTCCACCAACTATAGAAGACGGGGGTACAGGGGTTTCCAATCCTAAGCTATTTACATGATTTTAATAATTATTAAAATCATCACCACGCAATATAGAATTGAACAGACCAGATTGTATTGAACCACCAAGAGAAATTTCCATTGCTTGTATTGTTGTATTTAAAGCGAATATTACTATTATTACATATGACAACCTTTTGATTTTTTTCATAATATTTACAGCCCATGATTAGTTAAAATATTTGTAATTTATCTATTAAGTATAATCAAAATTATTAATAAAGTAAATCCTTTCGTCAATTAAAAACAAATTAGGTTGAAATAAAGTTTTTTATTGTATAGAATACATGCCTATGGATATTAATATAGAAAAACAATTACTTTATCCCTTGGAATTTATACCAATAGGGAAGTCTAAAATATGGGGGGGGGATTATTTAGCGAATAATTTACAAAAACCATTCTCTAGTACTGAGCTTATCGGTGAGAGCTGGGAAATATCTGATATTGATAATGATGAAAGCATAGTCAAATATGGTGCTTTAAAAGGCAAGTCATTGAGGGATATTATAAAGGCATATGGATATGAAAATATAGTCGGTAAAAAGTTAGATGGCTCTAATATTTTCCCATTGCTTATAAAGTATATTGAAGCAAATGATAATTTATCTATACAAGTTCACCCTAATGATGAATATGCTATGAAGCATTATAATAGTTATGGTAAAACAGAGATGTGGGTTGTTGTTGATGCCAAAGAAAATGCCAAGCTACTTATAGGGCTAGATAATAATGTTACAAAAGAGCAGCTCAAAAAGGCTATCGATAATAAAGAAGATATAAAACATTTGTTTAACTACATAGATATAAAAACTAATGATATTATATATGTACCCGCGGGTAGAGTACATGCTATTTTAGATGGAGCGGTTATAGCAGAGATACAACAAAGTAGCGATATAACATTTAGGCTTTATGATTGGGATAGGGTAGACGATAATGGTGTTTCTAGGCAACTACATATTTCAGAAAGTTTTGATGTTATAAATGAAATAGATAATGAACCTTTAATGCTTAAAGAAGAATATAAAACTATTGATACTTACCAAATAGCAAATATTATTAAAAATAATTATTTTGATGTGTCTAAAATTTCGATTAAAAAAAATGGTATATATAAATCCTTTACAGAGAATACATTTGAAATTATTATGGTTTTATCCGGCAGTATTATCATTGAAAGTAATGGTTATAAATGTGAGATTAATAGAGGTTCTACAATTTTAATGTCTGCCTCTTTGGGTCAGTATATGATAAAAAATATAAATTTAGAAAATGCTTTGTTTTTAAGTATAAAGAGATAATAGTGGATTTTTTTTTAATATGGCTAAAATAGTTTTAAAAGATGTATATAAAAAATTTGGTAATTTTGAAGTGCTACGCGGTGTAAATCTCGAAGTTAATCAGAATGAGGTTTTTGCTATAATAGGACTATCTGGTTGTGGTAAAAGTGTTTTACTCAAACATCTTTTAGGCTTAGTTTCTGCAGATAGCGGGGCTGTTTTTGTCGATGGTGAGGATATCTCTTCATTTGAAGGTAAAGATATTAATAGGGTTAGACGTAAGTTTGGTATGGTTTTTCAAGGGGCTGCATTATTCGATTCGCTTAATGTATATGAAAATGTTAGTTTTGGGCTTAGACGAGTACAAACTGATATGTCTGAAGCTAGTATAAAGCAAAAGGTAATGGATGTTCTTAATATGGTTGGGCTTTCTGGCTCTGAAAATAAATCCCCTTCAGAATTGTCTGGGGGCATGCGTAAACGTGTTGGTCTTGCAAGGGCTATTGCAATGGACCCCGAAATACTTTTATATGATGAGCCTACAACGGGATTAGACCCTGTGCTTTCACGAGTTATTGATGAGCTTATTGTGAAGGTTAACTCTACATTAAAAATAACCACTATAGTTGTGACCCATGATATGACTAGTGTATTAAATGTTGCTGACAGGGTTGTTATGCTACATGATGGTGTTATAATAGAAGGTGGAACTCCTAGTGATTTACAAAATACTGAAAATAAGTATTTAAAAGAATTTTTTACTAGCAGTGTTTTTACTAAAAATTACAAAGAATAGGTATTTTTAATTATGAAAAAAGAAGCTAAATTAGGTATATTTTTTTTATTTACAATTGCTGTATTTATATGCGGTATATTAGTTTTTGGTAAACTAAAATTGAGTTCAGGGGCTTATGAATTTTACATAGACTATGATTTCACAGGCGACCTTAGGGCAAATGGTAAAGTAAGGTATAGGGGTGGAAGTATAGATATTGGATATGTTGAAAGTATAACTATAAATGAGAATGATAGTTTGAGAGTTAAAGTTATAATCACGATGGATGATATGGAATTGCCTCTTGATACTGTGTTTACTATACAGACAGTTGGTTTTGGTCTTGGTGAAAAATATATATTAGTGAACCCCCCTCTTGTAAGAACACTTGGGATTGGTTTTATAGAGCAAGGTAATATTGTCAATGGTGTAGAGCCTGTATCAATAGAATCTACTATAGGAAGTTTTGGTGATATTGGTAAAGATATAAATATTTCTGATATAAATAATTTTATCAAAGATATAAGTAGTATTGTAAGTAATGTTAATACGATACTAGATAATAATAATATGGCAATCAATAGTATCATTACAAATATAGATGATATAACAGAAGAGATAAATACCATTTCTTCATCTATTGCTCAAAATGATAAAAAAATTAATGATGTAATACAAAATGCTGACAGTGCATTTTTATATTTGAAAAACATTACTGAAATCATTAATACTGATAAAGAAAAAATCACAACTATAATGAGTAATTTGGAAGTTTTTAGTGAAAGGATAAAGAATGATCCTTCAATATTACTTTTTTCAAAAGAGTCTCAGAAAAAATAATCTAAAATTTTGATAGCGAGGTTTCTTATTCTAATGATAAAGTATTTGCTTATAATTTTTTGTGTATCTGTTTTTATTTTCTCATGTAAAGGTAAAGATGATGAGACTAGTGGTAAGGTTGATAAGGTCAAATCACCTATGTCTGTAGATAGAAAAGAACTTAAAGATGGTATAGTTAATAAATATTCTTCTATATTAGAGAATGCTATACAAACATATAATTATAATAAAACTAATGATTATTTTTTGATTATAAATACAACGGAACAAAAAATGTATTTTATAAAAGATAATAAACTTATAGGCAATTATCTTATATCGACTGGTAAGGCTGGCGAAGGCAATCAATTGAATAGTGGAAAGACACCATTAGGATATCATAAAATCATTGAAAAGATTGGGGATAATGCACCAGTAGGTACGATATTTGTTGGTAAGCGAAATACAGGCAAAATATCAAAAGTATATACAGATGAAACTGATATAGAAAATGACCCTGTAATCACAAGGATACTTTCCCTTGATGGGCTTGAGGATGGATACAATAAAGGTGGCGATGTCGATTCATACAAAAGGGCTATATATATACATGGCACACATGAAGAAGGACTACTTGGAATAAGGGCTTCGCATGGATGCATTCGGATGTATAACAAAGAAGTAATATCTCTATTTAATACAGCGCCAAAAAATACTATTGTATATATAACCCAATAGGTATTTTAGATATATAGTATTTACTTATTTTTAATTTAACATATTGTTTATTCCAAATTTAATGATACAATAAAGGGTTTATCTTGTCATTATAATTTTTCAGAAAAGATTAGAAGGTAAGTTTTTTAATGAATAAATAAAAAACAATAAGTTTATTTAAATATATTTATTGCTTTTTATATAGAATTTTAAGGAGTTTAATTTATGAAAGGGAAATCAAACAAAACATCGAATGATCAAAAATCAAATACCGGTAATTCAAACAATAATCCGGCTAGTGAAAATAATAAGGATTATAAAGCAAAGATTGATAATACTAGTAAACAAAAAAATCCAAATCAAAAAAAATAATTGGAAGAGATGTTTTCTACAACAAATTATTTTTAAAATTTAATCAGCATATTGTTTTATAATAATGACAAAAGAGGGGCTAGCATTTATTTAAAAATGTTAGCCCCTCTTTTATTATATAATACGTATGTTTTAGTATGCATTAATTCGGGCTACTAAGAAGTGGTCGGATTACTAATTTATATTAGAATAAGAGATAGTATAAATATAAATATAATCGAAGCTACACCTTGACATAAAGTTGCCATTGTATGTGATTTGTATGCATCAGAAACTCTAAGTCCACCAAATTCTGTTACAACCCAGAAATAGCTATCATTAGCATGTGATACTGTCATTGAGCCAGCACCGATTGCCATAATAACTAAGCCCTTTGCGATGTCTGTTTCATATCCTAAGCTAGGGAGCATAGGGGCTATCATTGCACTTGTTGTAATTAGAGCTACTGTAGAAGAGCCCTGTGCTGTTTTTATTGCTGCTGCTATTATGAAAGGTAGCAATATACCTATGTTTAATGTAGCAAGCACTTCTCCAAGATATCCTGCAACATTTGTTTCTTTTAATACAGCACCCAAAGCACCGCCAGCACCTGTGATGATAAGTATAGTACCAGCCCCTTTTACACCTAGACCAATCCATTCAGAGAGTGTTTCTTTATCCAATTTTTTAAGCAATAGTAGGGCGAATAAAAATCCAAAAAACAATGCCGTAATAGGTGTTCCTAAGAATATGCATGTCTCTTTTATAAAGCCATTGCCAAATATATCGCCTGGGAATTTTGCTATAGAGCCTAATGCCATAAATATAATAGGTACAATTATAGGGGCAAATGATTTGAAAGCACTAGGTAGTTCGCCATATCTAGCAAGTAGATCTTCATAACTTTCGGAGGCTTCTAAATCTTCCTCACTTTTAATTTTTTTACCAATAAAATAAGCATATATAAGTCCTGCAGAACATGCGACTATAGACACTAAAAAACCTAAGCCTATAACAAGTAGTAAGTTATTTGAAAGACCTATATTTGCTGCTGCTGCTATAGGGCCTGGCGTTGGTGGTATAAGGTTATGTGTTGCAAAAAGCCCTGTTGATAAAGCTACAGTCATCGCAACGGCAGATACACCCATACGTTTGGTTAATGCTTTTTTAAGTGGTGATATAATAACATATCCTGAATCACAAAATACGGGTATAGAAACTACAAAACCTATTAAACTCATAGCAAGTGTAGGATGACGTTGCCCCACAACTTTAACAATCACATCTGCCATTTTTAGAGCAGCACCAGACTTCTCTAATATTACACCGATTATAGTACCCAAAACTATCACTATACCAATACCTGTAAGGATGCCACCAAATCCTTTTGCTATAATATTGATTATCCCTGCGGAAGCATTTTCTCCTGTTGTTGGGTTTATAGGTAGCCCTGCACTAAATGCTACAAAAAATGATACAACCAGTAATGAAATAAAAGGATGCACCTTTAATTTTGATGTTAGTAGTATTATAAATAATATAGCTGCTACTAAGATTACAATTAAAATAGGACCTTCTTGCATAATGAATCTCCTTGTCTAAAAATTTATATATTCATATATAAAGTCTATTCATTTTATTTGATTTGTCAAAGATTATGATTATACTATAATATTGCAGTATGCTATATGCTTAAGTTGTACTTTTGTATTGAAGTAGTCTTGAAATAAAAGAGCTTGATTTTTTTTTTGTTTTATATTAAAATGTGGCTTCGTATTCGTTCTTGACAAAGTAATGTTGTTAAGGGTTTATATACCTTGGGGCGTCGTCAAGCGGTAAGACAACTGTTTTTGGTGCAGTCACTCGGGGGTTCGAATCCTCCCGCCCCAAATATTATGGTATTTATTAAGGCCTCTTTATTTTATGAAAAAGATTTTGGTAGATGATGACCTTTTAATTCTGTCGGGTACTTCTAACACTCCTCTTGCTAAAAAAATAGCAGATGAATTTGGAATGGATTTGGGAAAGATGGATGTTGTCCATTTTGCTGACGAAGAATTTTTTGTTCAAATATGCGAATGTGTACGAAACAAAGACACATATGTTATACAGTCTACTTCCCGTCCTGCTAATGAAACTTGGATGGAGCTTTTTATTATAATAGATGCCCTTAGACGTGCAAGTGCTCAGCATATAACAGCGGTTGTTCCGTATTATGGGTATTCACGTCAGGATAGAAAAAGTTCTCCCCGTGTGCCTATAACATCTAAGCTTATGGCTAATTTGCTTACAGAGGCTGGGGCGGATAGACTTTTGACTGTTGATTTGCATACCTTACAGATACAAGGTTATTTTGATATTCCAGTAGATCAATTGCAAGCAAAGACAGCATTTTTGGAGAGGGTAAAGCAACTAGACATGTCAAATATGATAGTTATTTCCCCCGATATTGGTGGTGTTGGGCGTGCTAGAGATTTTGCTAAGTGGGCTAATCTTGATATTGCTATTGTGGATAAGAGGCGACCAAAAGCAAACGAAAGTGAGGTTATGAATATCGTTGGTGAGGTGGCTGGTAAAGATGGGGTTATATTTGATGATATAATCGATACTGGTGGCACACTTCTAAAAGCAGTCGATGCTTTAAAAGATGCGGGAATGAAAAAGATATATGTCTGTGCGACACATGCTGTTTTTTCAAATGATATTTTTGATAAGATTGAAAATAGCAGGATAGAAAAACTTTTTGTTACTGACAGTATCTATATTGACAAAAGTAAACTTGGCAGTAAAGTAGAGGTACTTTCTATATCAAAGATAATAGCTGAGGCTATTTCTTATATACATAGAAGAGAATCTATTACGCCACTATTTTTAGAATAATTAATGAGGAAATGAAAATGACTGATGTACTTACAATTTCAGCAAAACTTAGGGATACAAGCAAGAAAAGTATCGGCAAATCTTTGAAGAAAGACGGAAATGTCTTATCAGTGTTATATGGTCGTGGAAAAGAATATTCTCTCTATATGAATAGAAGAGAATTTCAAATTGTCTTTACAAAAGCTGGCAAGCATTCAATTATTGCATTAGATATTGAAGGTGAGGGTAAAAAAGAGGTATTGGTTAAAAATTACACAATAGATGGCATAAAAAGATATGTTGATCATGTCGACTTTTATGAAATAGATAGAAACCAAAAGATAAAAACTACTGTGCCTATACATATTGTTGGTGTACCTGATGGTGTAAGACTTGGTCTTGGTACAATGGAACAGATAGAACATGATCTTACTATACGAGCTTTCCCTAGTTCTATTCCACATGAAATAGCTGTAGATGTAGCTGCCCTTCAGGTTGGTGATAGTATTCATTTGAGTGATGTCGAGTTTACTGATGGTGTTGAGCCTATTGGTGATAAATCGAGACCTATAGTTACTGTAGTTGCAAATGAAGAGGATAGTTCTTCAACAGATGCAAAAGTTTAAAACAATAGCAGGTATTTATTAATGAAATTAGTCATGGGGCTTGGTAATCCTGGTGAATACTATAAAATGCATAGACATAATATAGGTTTTATTATGATGGACAGGCTTGCCAGAAATCTTGGTATAGAACTTGATATTAGAAAAAAGAAAGCTGTATATGGTCGTGGGAAAGTGAATAAAATTGATTTCCTAATTTTAAAGCCATTGACATTTATGAATCTTTCTGGTGAAGCTGCTTTATATATTGCAAGCTTTATGAAGATACAAGTTTCAGATATTATTGCTGTATATGATGACATGGACCTACCACTTGGTACATTTAAAATCCAGATTGGTGGTAGTGATGGTGGTCATAATGGTATAAAAAGTATTTCTGATTCACTTAGAGAGAATGATTTCACACGTATAAGGATTGGTATAGGGCGACCAAAAGAAAATGTTTCTATAAGTGATTATGTTCTGTCTGATTTTTTTAAAGAAGAGAGAGAAAGTATTCGCTTAATCGCTGATGATATTGTAGAATCTGTAAAGGTATGTTTATTTGAGTCGCCCGATATGGCTATGAATAAATATAATAAAAAGATAGTACAATAGATATAATTTTTGTTTATAGTTTTATAATATCTTTATATTCTGTCTTATTTTTGTCTAAAATTTCTTTTATTATTTCTATATCCGAATTAAAAAATTTTATAGATATACCGCAATCGCTAGAGTATTGCCTCGGTGTTGGTATTAGCTTGTGCTCTATATTTTCTTTTATAAAAATTTTTTCTATTTTGAAAGAAGAGGATGATGTATAAACTAATATGACACCCATTTTTTAATTAACCGACAAAAGCAAAGACATCCATTCATTTTTTTCTTTTTTTGATATTATATTTATATTGTTGTGTTTTGCTATTTCTGTATTTATATTGTCAAATTTAGTTTTTAATATACCAGATAATATAATACTACTATTTGATAATTCTACTAAATATGGCATTATTTCTATAAGTATATCTGTTTCTATATTTGCAATTACAATATCATATTTTTGATTTTCATTTACAAGAGAGCTCGCAGTATTTTCTTCTACTCGATTTAATACAATTTCATTATATTTCATATTATCAAGTGTGCAATTTACAGCAGCCAAGTCATTGTCTATAGCTGTTATATTATTTGAGCCAAGTAGTTTCGCCATAAGCGAGAGTATCCCACTTCCACATCCAACATCAATAATACTACTATTTTCTATATTATGTTTTTTGCTATACTCATATAACATTTCTATTGCAAGAATTGTTGTTTCATGTATGCCTGTGCCGAATGCATATTGTTTTGCTATGAATATATTATTTTTGTTGTCTAGATCAGGGTAGTTGCTTTTGCTGTCTGGTATAATTGTTATTTCACCAATTTTTATAGGTTTTAGAAATTCTTGATATGCATGTAAATAATTATCTTCTTCAAGTTCTCTAAGCGAAGTGTTATTAGTTATATCTAATTCATTAAGTTTTTCTTTTATAAATATTTCATTTTTTTTTGCATCTTCTATATTTTCAGAATATATTTCGGTAGAAACTATATTTTTATCATTTTCTGAAAGTATAGAGTTATAGCCAAGCATAGATATACAATCTGGGTGGATTTCTATTATAGTTTCAATAACATCTTCATAACCTAGTTTAGTATCTATTTTTACGGCAACAATTTTCATTTAATATTTGATCCTAATTTTGTAATAATATTATATTATCTATATTTTATTTATCTCTAAAAAATGAAAGATGATCCGCAAGTGCTTGTGGTAGCTCTTCACCATTTTTTGAATATCTATGGAATCTATTTTTTATTTCTGTTGCTCTTTTTCTTCGAATATTTCTAAATTTATTGGCATAGTCTGCAAACATAGGTAATTTTTCTAATTCATCTCTAACCTCTTTTGAAAATGGAACAAATCTAAATAAGATATTTCTAGCTATTTTATTTAATCTTAAAATGCCTTTACTTTCATATTTCATCCATAAAATATAATCTGATACAAAGAAGTCTTTTAGATTTCCCCTATGTTTTTGTATTTGTACCTTTAGTCTTTCTTTTGCTTCATCGGTCATTTCTCTATTTTTTTTGTAAAATTGAACATAATCATTATAGTATGCTGTAAGTGAGCCCTCTGATATATCATTCCACATAGGGCCAAGCATATTTTTACATAATTCCCATCTAAACCCACCTACTGCCTTTAATAGCATGTCCTCTAAATCTTCATTTGTAAATATAGGTAGTATTATTCGTCCTTGACTACTTTTATTTGAGCCTTCAAGCTCTTGCCACATAGTAGACCTATTACCAAAAGTTGGAGTTAATACAAATAATGGGATAACCTGAGCCATAATAAGCTCTCTTTCAATATTAGCCTCTGCATTTTTATAAAGCACCTCTCTATGAAATAGAGAAAAATCAAGGTCTAAAATTGTATTTAAGGTTTTCTCAAGCCTTTCTTTTGTAATAAAACAATTTTGTAAATTAGTTGTTATCATATCTTTATGAAGTGTAGGTACATATACACTTATCTGCCCATAACATAATCTATTTGTAGTTGTTATCATGTTATCTACTTCATATTCTAGCCTTTTTTCACTGCTTGCTAGATATTCTTCCATTTGGGCTTCAGTTATTGAACCACGCTTTTTTAATTCACGTAATGATTCTTTATAGAATTGCCCGAAATCATTAAAAGATGGCTCTTTTTCTTGGCTATATATTACCTTAGCCCAGTCTTCCATTGAATATATATCCATTTCAGATTTACTGTTATCTATTAATTTGTATAACATAATCGTTTGGTCATTATCCAAAAGCCTTTCATCTGTATAACCATAATTTAGAAACATCTTGTAAAGGTTGTCCATATTATCTGTAGTTACACTTTTAAGCATTATGTTTTTGTACATTTTGAAAAATACAGTTGTAATACTTCTACGTATTTTCCGCATATCATCTTCTGTACTAAATTTATCTGTAGACTTACGGAATTCTTCTAATGCACTTCGGATTAAGTCAGCATCATCTTTTTCTATATCAGAGTACCTTATTATTTTTTCAAGTGAGTTTCTAAGAGGCTCAGGTATATTTTCATATCCTGATATAACATCTACATCACTTTCATTTATGCTTTCTAAATTGCTTGTAGAAATACCTTTAGCTTCATTTAATAGATACTGCATATCTTCAATCTGTGAATCTAGATTGTATTCAAATTGTTCATTTAATTCTTCGCTTAGTTTAACTATATCATCAAATATAAATGATGCTGCTTCTAAAAAATTGGTGTTAGATTTTTTTTCTTTTTTTAAATCTAATGCGCAGCTATTAAATAAAGAAAATATACTTTCTTTTTGTGAGCCAGTAAACAAGTCTATAGTTTCAAGTAATTCATTTATAGTTTCTTTTATATTGTTGGTTAAAGCAAGTACTATAGATGAACCTATTGAGGCTAATGGCATACTCATTTTTGTATTGCATAAAATAAAATCCTTCTTTTTTACCAGTGGTATAGAAGAAAATTCTTTAAAAAATAGAGTGGGGCCATCTTCTTGAGGCTCTATATTATTAGAATATGTTTTACCAAATATTGAAGAAGATGGTTTTTGTATAAACTCTTCATAAAACTTATTCGGTATTTTATCTTGATTTTTTTCATATATATTTTTTGCTTCTATAAATACTTCATTTTGAGGAACTCTGCCTGTAGGCTCTAGCGATTTTAATTTCCAAAATACAAGAGAGAGATTATCTCTTTTTATTTGAAGTTGATTTATTATATCTAACATTTGATTTTTTACTTTTGTTAGATTTGTTATTGTTTCAGATAAACTTTGCAATAAAAATATACTATAATTATTTTTGCTCATTAAAAAACTATGTACTTTTTCTTTATCTTCTGCTGAAATTTTAAATATGGATGTGTTCTTTTCTGCTACAAGTGAAAATCCATGTTTTGTGTTTTCAAATATTTCAATAACGCCTAAGAACGAGTTTTTTGACATGCTAGTAATATTAAAGCTATTTTTTAATATTTGTGATTTATCATTAAAAACATTATCTTTTGACATGTAAAGGTCTATTTTACCATCAAGTAAGATACCTATACCATCATATTCATCATTTTCAAATAAAATTGTAGACTTTTCTTCTATGATACTCTTACCATCAACAAATTTACTCATATTTTAACACCCTATAATTAAAAAAATACTAGGAAATATAGTATAGCATTTGTTGAAAAAATCAAGGATTTATACTTGCAAAGTTTCTGTTTATTATATTTATATTATTTTTTTATTAAAAAAGGTACAAAGATATATTAAAATAAATCTTTGTACATTGATAATTATTTTTATTTATTACTCTTCCTTATTAGATTTACGTTTTGTTGTAGTCTTTTTTTTAGATTTTGTTTCTACTTTGTCTTTATTGTTTTTTTCAGATTTTGCATCATCTGTATTTGAAGTATTGGCATAGTCATATGTTTCAACCTCATCACTGCCAGTTGTTTTATTACGTCCAGCATATACAAGTTTATCTTCTTGTTTTTTTAAATCAATTCCAAATATTTTTTCAATGTCTTCTATTTCTAGAGATTCTTTTTCAAGGAGTTCCTTAGCTACAGTTTCAAATTTTAAGACATTAGCTCTAATAAGTTTTTTTGCTTTTTCATATGCATCATGAATAATTAAAGATATTTCTGCATCTATTTTTTGTGCTGTATCTTCGCTATAATCTTTATGTCTTGCGATTTCTTTGCCAAGGAATATAGGTTGTTCTTTTTGTCCAAGGGCTATAGGACCCATTGTTCCCATTCCCCATTCACAAACCATTCTTCTAGCGATTTCAGTAGCACGTTCAATATCATTAGAAGCACCTGTAGTTATGGCATCTTTTCCAAACTTATATTCTTCGGCAACACGTCCACCAAAAAGCATGACGATTTCATCTAGTGCTTTTTTCTTATTAAGAGTATAGCGACCATCACTAGGTAATGTCCAAGTCGCACCAAGGCTTCTACCTCTTGGTACAATTGTTACTTTATGTAGAGCATCTGTTTCTTTTAGAAGCACAGCTAGAAGTGTATGACCTGCCTCATGGTATGCAGTATTTTCTTTTTCTTTTTCGCTTATAATTATACTTCTTCTCTCAGGACCCATTATTACTTTATCACGAGCCTCTTCAAAGTCTGAAAGTTCTACTTGTTTTTTATCATGACGTGCTGCGATAAGGGCTGCCTCATTTATCATATTAGCCAAATCTGCGCCAGAAAATCCGGGTGTGGCACGGGCTAAATGATACAAATCTACATTTTGGTCATATTTTATTTTTTTAATATGTACTTTTAATATTCCTTCACGCCCTTTTACATCAGGCAAATCTACTACAACTTGTCTATCAAATCTACCCGGTCTAAGTAGGGCAGGGTCTAGTACATCGGCTCTATTAGTAGCTGCAAATATTATAATACGTGTGTCTGTATTAAATCCATCCATCTCAACAAGCATTTGATTAAGTGTTTGCTCACGTTCATCATGACCACCACAATAACCCGCCCCTCTTCTTCTACCAACAGCATCAAGCTCATATATAAATATGATACAAGGTGCATTTTTTTTACCTTGTTCAAATAAATCACGTACACGAGAAGCACCAACACCAACAAACATTTCAACAAATTCGCTACCAGACATGCTGAAAAAAGGTACATTAGCCTCACCAGCAGCGGCCTTTGCAAGTAATGTTTTACCTGTCCCAGGAGGGCCTACGAGTAATACACCCTTTGGTATCTTAGCCCCAAGTTTTATAAACTTAGAGGCATCTTTTAAAAATTGTACAACTTCGACAAGCTCTTCCTTTGCTTCTTTACAACCCTCGACATCTTTAAATGTAACATTTGTATCTTCTTTATTTAATAATCTAGCCTTGCTTTTTCCAAAACTCATTGCCTTATTATTTGAGCCTTGAGCCTGTCTAAACATAAAAAACCAAAGTAGCAAAGCAATAATGACTATTGGTAATATATTTAATATTAGTAATGGGAGTATATTTTGTTTCTTTTGTTGTCCTTTTACGTTTACATTATTTTCGATTAGAATTGGTACCAAGTCGGTTGCAGAATATGGTATATATGAGTTAAATAATATATCTTTTTTCACACCATTTATTGTTTCAATGGCATGTCCATTTGTTACATTTTGGTCAACAATTGTGACTTCTAGTACTTTACCTGCTTTTATATTTGCAATAAGAACAGAATAGTCCCATGTAACCTCTTTGCTTGAATTTTTATCTTGCATAAGCATTACAACCCAGAGTCCAACTACAATTAAGAGTATAATTAATAGAATCTGATTCCCACCCTTTGCCTGTATAGGCTTTTTAGATGAATTTCGTTTATTCATTTTCATTTTATATTTTCTCCAAAAATAACATTTTAAATTATAAAAATTACTGCATATTAAAAAATAGTTCCAAAACTGTCAAAGCATTTAGATGTGAGCCCCTTATCTCCAACATGAGCTCTTATATAGCTATTAAAAATTACATTATTTGTTCTATATAAATCTGGGTAATTTAAATTAATATATCCCTTTGTAAGCCCTCTACTACCAGCATGGATAAATGTGACCGTTCCATTTTCGTTTACATCTACAACAAGACCAACATGGGATAATGGTTTTTCTGCTTTTGTTGTTCTGTTAAAAAAAATAACATCACCTTTTGAAGGCGTTGATTTATATATTTTATTAAATCTTTTAAGTGTATTATATATCGTGGTTGTCCCTGTTTGTGATAAAGAGGCTTGTTTTTCAAAAATCGAAATATCCGCACTCCAAAAAACAGCTGCTATAAAACCAGAACAATCAAATATAAATCTTTTTTCTTCCTTTTTTAACTCATTAGTGAGTGTTACCTTTTCTTTATATTTGTAGCCTTTTTCTAGATATAAAGAAGCCCATTTGACAATATCATCTCTTACTAAATTTTGCTCTTCTACTGTTAGTGGTTTACTATTGTTTTTTATGTTTTCTTCATACTCTTTATTATAATTATATGTATTAGCATATAAAAAAGTAGACATAAAAATTTCTAATAACAAAAAAAATCTAACATAGAAAGACATATATTTTTATCTCATCAAAGTAATATATCATATTTATGATATGGTATACACTACATAAAAAACGGAAAAAGTCAATTGTTTAATATACATAAGATTTATCTTTTTTTATGATTCTAGAGAATAAATTAATATTTAAGGGTTTTTTTATTTAATTTTTTAAAAAAAATGTAAATAATATAAAAAAGCTTAATTTGACAATTCATACTAAAGTGTTATAGTATTTTCTATATTATTTTTGGAGTACAAAAATGTTAAAAAAACTTTTACTTGTTTTGCTTTCAGTAATTCTTGTAGTATCTATTTCTTGTGGGACTGGTGTGAGTGCAAAAAATCCTGAAGGTTGGATTGATGATGATACATTTAGGGTCGTTGGTATGGGAATACCTCCTAATGATTCTAAAGATTCTTTTGAGAGAAGAATACAATCTAAAGAGGCCGCTCTATTAGATGCAAAAGATAAGGTGGTATCTAAAATTGTTGGTTCATATATAAAGTCTCTTTCTAAGAGTGAAAAAAATCTTATAACTGAAAAAACAGTAGAAGAGCGTGTTGCGGGTCGACTTAGAGGCGGTTCTGTTGTAGAAGTAGATTGGGATGGTAAAGATAATTGTGTGCTTACATATGAAGTAGCTTCTAATAACCTAAAAGGTCAAATGGATAAACTATTTGAAGCATATATGGCTGAGGTTGCATCACAAAATACAGCAGAAGATGTTGCGGGTAAATTATAATAGGTGAATTGTTACTAATAAATTTAATATTTAAAAAAATTGGAGGATATGAATATGTCAACACCAACACCACATAATGCCGCTGTAAAAGGCGATATTGCAGAATCAATACTTTTGCCGGGTGATCCATTGCGTGCAAAATTTATTGCCGAAAATTATCTTGAAAATGTGAAGTGTTATAACACTGTAAGAAATATGAATGGTTATACAGGTACATATAAAGGGAAGCCAGTATCTGTGCAGGGAACGGGTATGGGAGTATCTTCAATAGGTATATATTCATATGAATTAATACATTTTTATGGATGTAAAAAACTTATTCGAGTTGGGACAGCGGGCTCATATCAAGAACATCTAAAGATAGGCGATATAGTTTTCGCTATGGGTGCTTGTACTGATACAAATTATGCAAGCCAATATGAGTTCAAAGGCACATATGCCCCGATTGCAAGTTGGAACTTATTATATAAGGCTGTAGAGTTTGCTAATAGTAAAGGATTTAAAAATACTGTGGGTAATGTTTTTACATCAGAGATTTTTTATAATGGTTCTAATCCACATAAAAAATGGATGGAGATGAATGTTCTTGCTGTTGAGATGGAAGCCGCTGCTTTATATATGAATGCTGCTGCTGCTAAGGTAGATGCCCTTGCGATTGTAACTATATCAGATTCACTTGTAACACAAGAAGAGACTACTTCTGATGTTCGAGAAAAATCATTTACTAATATGATGGAAATTGCATTAGAGGTTGTATAGATTTATTACCTTGCTTGTAATAATATTTTAAAAATATAAAAGCCCAAAATTATAGACATTAGAAAGTCTTGTTTTGGGCTTTTTTGTATTATGAGTTTTTTTATTCTAATTTATTTTTTATAGATATTTTGTTTTGCCTCTTGCCTCAAGTTCTGCAAGTAAATCTTTTATAATATGGTCTTTACCTCTTGGATATATAAGTGTTGCACCTTTATGGTTTACAACGATAATATCCTTCATTCCACATACGGCTACAAAACTATCACTATCATTATTCATGACTATTGTATTTTCTGTGTCGAGCAAGAAATTATCACCAATCTTTACATTGCCTTGATTGTCTGGTGTATATACTCTAGATAAAGCAGAAAATGAGCCGACATCATCCCATTTAAAATCACCTCTAACACATAAAGAATTTGTAAGTTTTTCCATAATAGCAAAGTCAATTGATTTTTTTTCTATAGAACTAAATTCTTTTTTGGCATTGTCTAATTGATCTGATTTAATATAGTTATATGTCGCAACAACTTTATTATACGTATCATTTTGAAGTTTTTCCATATGGCTTAATATAACAGTGCTTTTCCATATAAACATGCCGCTATTCCAAAGATAGCTCGCATCTTCAGATATAATATTAGATTTGTCTTGGTCTGGTTTTTCTAAGAAACTATCAACCCTAAAAACCTTAATATTTTCTTTTCCAGAAATACAATCGGCAAGATGTATATATCCATAGCCTATTTCTGCTCTACTAGGTTTTATTCCAATAGTTACAGGGAGATTATCTCTATTAGCATGTTCTATTGCTTTTTGAATGACTGTTGTAAACATAGCCTCACCTTCAATAACAGGGTCGGCAGGCAAAGTTACAACAATAGAGTTTGGTATCTTTTGTTCAATTGTATATACGCCAAGTGTAACAGCTGCTGCAGTATCTCTACCCGTTGGTTCAAAAATAATATTTTCTTTTGGAAAATTTGGTAAAAATTTGTCAAAGCTATCTCTATATTTTTCACCTGTAATTATAAAAATATTTTTTTCATCACAAAATGTTTTTGCTCTTATAATAGCATCTTCAATGAGAGTATGTTTGCCTTTAATTTTGAGAAATTGTTTTGGTTTACTTTGTCTGCCTATTGGCCAAACACGTTCTCCTTTTCCACCAGCCATAATCAATGTGGTTACTTGCATTACTAGACTCCTTTATTTAGGTTAATATAATCTATAAAATAATTATCTTTTTATATATCTTTCCATTTCTCTATCCAATGTTTTTTGCTTTAGAACCTGCCTTTTATCATGGTTTTTCTTTCCTTTTCCAAGTCCAAGTTCAAGTTTTATCTTATGTCCAGAGAAATATAGTTTTATTGGTACAAGTGTGAGCCCTTGCTCTTTTATTTTTCCATATAATTTTTTGAGCTCTTTTTTATGCATGAGTAATTTTCGGCTACGAGATGGTTCATGGTTATTTATATTGCCAAAATTATAATGCGATATATGTAGGTTTATTAAATAAAGCTCATCACCTTTGAATGTTGCATAACTATCTGATATAGTTAGATTTTTTTCTCTAAGAGATTTGACCTCTGTTCCAACAAGCACAATTCCAACTTCATATCTTTCGATTATTTCATATTCATGAGTTGCTTTTTTGTTTCTGATGATTTCACTATTATTTTTGTTTTTTTTATTCTTTTCCATACTAGATATAATATATATAGTTTTAATATAAAATCAATGATATAGTATTTAAAATTAATACTTATGTAGTAAATTATATTTAGGAAAATAATGTTTTTTATTGTTATATATAATAGAAAATGTTCACTTTAAATAAAAGATAATGTACCATGTTTGACATTTTTGACATAGCTGTTAAAATATTGCTCGTTCATTTAGTTTGTACTGTACTCTTTTAGGATATAAAAAATGACAAGCCGTAATCGGGTAATGCGTATACTTAAATATAAAAATGCTTTGAAACGTATGAAAGCATTTGGTTTTATAAAGGTTTTTTCAAATAATTTAGGAGATTCTATAGGTATTACATCTGTTCAAGTTAGAAAAGATTTCTCACTTTTTAGTATTACTGGGAATAAAAAAGGTGGATATGTAATAGATGATCTACTTGTTCAAATAAATACAATACTTGGTAAAGAAGAAGTACAGAATATTGTTGTTGTTGGATGTGGTAAACTCGGTAGAAGTCTTATGAATTATAAGGGATTTGAAAACGAATCTATTTCTATTGTAGCAGGCTTTGATGTTTTAGAAAATAAAATAGACAGAGATTCTACTATACCTATACTACCAATATCAGAAATATCTACTTTTATTCGGGAAAAAAATATTGAAATCGCCATACTTTCTACGCCAGATAGCGAGGCACAAAAAATGCTTGATATTATTATAGAGGCTGGTATAAAAGGGGTGCTTAACTTTGTACCTGTAAGGCTTAATGATAATAATTTATCTGTTATACACAATGTTGATTTATCGGCTGAGCTTGAGGCTTTGCTATACTTTACAAGAACTATGACAAAATAATATTTTTATTTTAATATAATATGACAGGCTATTTTATTAGCTAGTATGCTTTAGGAGAAATATGAAAATAGCATTAGCTCAATTAGAAATTTTACCAATACAACCACATAAAAACACTGAAAAAATACTTAGCTACATAAGAAAAGCAAAATCTTCTAATGTTGATTTAATAGTATTTCCACAAATGTGTATATCGGGCTATGTTATAGGCGATAGTTTTCTTGAATCGTCATTTATAAAAGAATGTGAACAATGTGGTCAAAAGATTATAGAATCTTCAGAAGATATATTTATTATATTTGGTAATATTGGGATAGATTATAATAAAAAAAATAATGATGGCAGTATTAGAAAGTACAATGCATTGTTTACAGCCTATAATAAAAAACTTATACAATCAGATAATATGCCTTATAATTTTACAATAAAAACTATTATGCCATGTTATTCTAATGCTACTGATGAAAGACATTTTTATAGCCATAAAGAACTTGCTATGGATAATAATAGTCAATTAAATGATTATTTAAAGCCAATAGAGATAAATATTAAAAACGAAAGCATAAAAATTGCCCCAATAATTTATCAAGATGGTAGTGATGAAGAAGATAATCTATCGACTATGGATATTATAAATAAAAATAATGATGTAGATTTATTTGTAAATATAGCATGTTCACCATATTCAATACCGAAGAATAAAAAACGTCATTTGTTTTTTAGTAAAAAATCAAAAGCCTCTAAGACTCCGATTATATTTGTGAATCATATAGGTGTTCAAAATAGTGGAAAATGTCTTTATGCATTTGATGGCAATAGCTGTGCTTATAATAATGATGGTCGCATAATTGCAAATGCTGGACTATATGAAGAAAGACTAGAATATCTAAATATAGATTTTAAAAATAAAACATTTGATGCCCCTTTAAATATAGATGAAGAAAAATCTATAGCCCTTATTTTTAAATCTATTACATTTGCTATAAAAAAGTTTAGCGAATCATTGAATATAAGGCGTGTAATTATTGGTGTATCTGGCGGTATCGATTCTGCTGTGGCTGCTGCTGTATATACATATGTCTTTGGTAGTGAAAATGTGCTACTTGTAAATATGCCAAGTACATATAATTCGAAAACAACAAAAAATCTTGCTAAAATACTTGGTATAAATCTAGGCTGTCATTATATGATTTTACCAATACAAGCTTCGGTTGATAATACTATACAACAGATAGAAACTACATCTATGATAAATATAGATAGTGGTGAAGAAACATTTCTAAAAATTTCTAGTTTTGCTAGCGAAAATATCCAAGCGAGGGATAGGTCTTCAAGGATACTTGCGGCTTTGGCATCTAGCTTTGGCGGTGTATTTACTTGCAATGCCAATAAGACAGAAACTACAGTTGGCTATGCGACTTTATATGGCGATGCTTCTGGATTTCTTTTATCACTTGCTGATTTATGGAAACATCAGATATATGACCTTGCTAAATATATAAATGAAGAGGCTTTTGATAGAGAGATAATTCCAGAAGATAGCATTAGTATTATACCAAGTGCTGAATTATCGAGCAATCAAAATGTTGACGAGGGTAAGGGCGACCCTATAAAATATCAATATCATGATTATTTATTTAGGGCATTTGTAGAATGCTTTGAAAAAATTACAGTAGAAGAAATATTACAATGGTATATAGATGGGAGCCTCGAAAAAAATATTGGTTGTGAACAAGGGCTTGTTAAACAATATTTTAAAAGCGATAAAGGATTTATAGATGACCTCGAATATTGGTGGGGCTTATTTAAAGGAATGTCTGTTGCAAAGCGAGTGCAATCCCCTCCTATGCTTGTGCTAAGTGATAGCCCATTGGCTAGTTGTAGAGAATCGCAAACGCAAATATACTATAGCCAAAAATATTTAGCATTAAAAAAGTCTCTTTTAAAATAAAATCATATAATAATTAATTTTATATTAGAACGCAAGCCCTATGCTAGCACCATATCTAAAGCCTCCATAATATGGCTTTATAGAATCGTCATTGTCAAATTTGAAAGCAATATCGCTTCCAATGCTTAGCCCAATCTGTAGTGCAAAATGCTTTGAAAGATTATAACGGGCATACATGTTTATCTCCAAAGGGATTCTATACATATATGCGAAAGACCCGCCATACATAGATAAAGTTGAAGTTGGTGTTTTTACAAGTGTATCTGTTGGATTTTCATAGGTATATTTATCAGCTTCTTTTTGTGCATTTTCTTCAAAATATTTCTTGCTTATAATAGATAAATCGACACCAACTGCACCATTTGCAACTATTGCCCAGCCTTTGCCATCATCATTTCTTTTGTCAAATAAGTATCCACCCATTCCAATTAGCCCGCCAACATCTACTGGGAAAAATCCGTTACTCCTTTCAACTTCTTTCTCTTTGCCTGTAATAGTACATGTTGCACGTATTTGTGTATATAAATATATTTCATTGCCAAGCATAAATTCAATGCCAACTGTAGAGAGTAGGGCACGGCCTATTTTATTATGCTTGCCCTCAATGCGTGTAAATACAGACATAACTGGTAATTTGATATTTGAAAATGCCATTGAATTAAAAATAAATATTGATATTAAGATTATATATTTTTTCATAAATGAAGCCTTGTTATTTTTTTATAATTTACTACAGGCTATAAAATAGACAATGAATATTAGTACTCAATATATTATCAAAATCGATATATAACTTGATTTAATTTTCTATGCTTATAATATCTACATTAAGAGAGATATTGAGAGGGGGATTGATGTATACAAAAGAGAGTGCTTATCAAAGATTAAGTCAGCTGGTTGAAAAATTTGAGGCTAATCAATCTGACTATAGAGATAGTAATTATAATGAAACATTGACTAGGCTAGATTTTATTAACCCATTTTTTGAAGTTTTGAATTGGCATATTAATAACACAAATATGGTGGCGCAAATCAGGCGTGATGTTGTTCATGAAGATAAAGTTATTGTCAATGAGAATAAAAAAAAGCATACGAAATCGCCAGACTATTCATTTCGAATTAATGGTAAGATTTTATTTTTTGTGGAAGCAAAAAAGCCATTCGTTAATATAAAAGAAGATATTGACCCTGCATATCAACTACGCCGTTATGGTTGGAGTGCGAAGCTTGGTATAAGTTTATTGACAGACTTTGAAGAGTTTTCAATTTATGATACTACGAAAAAGCCATCACCAAATGATAAGTCATCAAAATGTAGGTTGAAATATTTTAGGCATGATAATTATTTGGAAAATTTTGATTATATATGGGATTTGTTTGAAAAGAATAATGTAGAAAATGGCTCGCTTAATAAATTTGCATTAGATAATATAGACAAGAAAGGCAGTGAAGCTGTTGATAATGAATTTTTGAAAACGCTAGATGAATTTAGAACGAGGCTTGCTTCAAATGTTAGTAAGATCAATCCTGATTTGAATAGCAGGGATATAAATCTAACAGTACAAAATACAATTGATAGGATTATATTTTTGCGGATTGCTGAGGACAGGGGAATCGAAGAGTATGGCATATTAGAAAATATATTGAAAGATAACTCAAGTGATTATTATTTGGAGCTATATAAAATATTTGAGGCGGCTGATAATCGCTATAACTCGGGCTTGTTTGATTTGAAAAAGGACAGCCTTAGCAAGAGTGTTCTTATTGATGATAAAAGTATTAAGGGGATTATAAAAGATTTATATTATCCGAATAGCCCATATGAGCTTTCTGTTATACCTGTTGAGATATTGGGTAGTGCTTATGAGCAATTTTTGGGTAAGACTATAACGCTTGATAAAAATCATAAGGCGAAGATTGAATATAAGCCCGAGGTTCGCAAGGCTGGTGGGGTTTATTATACGCCTGAATATATAGTCGATTATATTGTTGAGAATACAGTTGGTGTTGCGATAAAAAATAAAAGCCCAAAGCAAATTGAAGCGATAAAAATACTCGACCCATCTTGTGGTAGTGGCAGCTTTCTCATCGGGGCATATAAATATTTACTTGACTATCATTATAAATATTATATAAAAAATCCACCTAGCATTTTGATAAAGAAGGAAAGCCCGATTAATGATGATGGCAGCCTTACTGTAAATATGAAGAAGCGTATATTAGTAAATAATATATTTGGTGTCGACATCGATATGCAGGCTGTGGAGGTTACCAAACTTTCTCTCATGCTGAAATGTCTTGAGGGCGAGAGCAATATGAGCCTTGTCGATGAGATGAGTATGTTTGGGGAGCGAGCATTGCCTTCGATGGAGGAGAATATTAAATGCGGCAATTCACTTATTGGCACAGATTTTTATTCGTCTAGCGAAGAGTTTGATTTTGGCGATAGCGAAACGATGTATAAAATAAATGCCTTTGATTGGCAAAGCGAGTATAAAACTATATTCTTAAATGGCGGCTTCGATATTGTTTTGGGCAATCCGCCTTATGTGAAATATGAAAATTTAGATGATAATACTAAAACATATGCTAAGGGTAGATTTTGTCATGTTGGTAGTAATTTTGATATATTTCAGCTTTTTTTAGAGAAGTCATATAGTTTATTAAAAACAGAAGGTACTAATGGTTTTATTTTTCCAAATTTATTTTTGAAAGGTATGTTGTATGAAAAAACTAGAAAATTCTTCTATGAAAATTCCTTTGTAAAAGTAATTAGAGATTATGGTGATGGTGTCTTCAATAATGTTAGTATGCCAACATGTATTTTTATTTATGAAAAAGAAAATAGGAATAATAATAAAATACTTTTTTATAAAAGAGGTAATAATAATTTTTTAGAAACTATTGTAAATCAAGATAGTTTTAATAATCAAAATTTTATATACTCTTCAGATACACTAATATCAAATAAATTGAAATCCAAATTTAAACCATTGTCTGATTATATTTTAATTACTAGAGGATTAGAAATCGGTAAAAATAAAATTATAGAAAAAGATAATGATGTAAAAGAAATTTTATTTGGTGAAAATATTACTAGATATTGTATAAAAAACATTAGTTATATTTCTAATAAAATATATAAAAAGTTTAAAAAGAATGAAGATATTTTTAACAAAGAAAAAATAATTATAAGAGAAACAGGAAGTACAATAACTACAGTATACGATAATACAGGATTAATAACCAATAGAAGTTTATATTGCATACGTTCTGAATGTGTAAATTTAAAATATTTATCGGGTATTTTAAATTCCAAATTAATACAATATTTTTATGAAAATCAATTTAAAGCTGATACAGATATATTTCCTAAAATAAGGATAGCACAAGTTAAACAAATTCCAATACCAGAGCCTAGCGAAGAGCAAGAAAAAAAACTTGTAAAACTCGTTGATAACATTATCGCTGTGAAAAACAAAATGGCTACAATCGAAAATCCTCTTGAGAAGGAGATTTATGAGCGGCAGGCTCTGGGCATTGATGCTAGTATTGACGCCATTGTTTATGGGCTTTATGGTTTGAGTGAGGATGAGATTAAGATTGTGGAGGGGCTATAGTTGAACTATAGAATGTGCAACTATAGCCTCACCAGTAGTACGCAGTAGTTATTTTCGTATGAAGTCGTCAGTGGTTCTTAGTCCGTCTTTCACCACATATCGAAATGGCTTGATATAGTTTGTTGCTTCATCGCCAGTAATGCATTCTACAATAGTTAAAGGCTCACCACTGGGGCTATGCGTTTTGACATGGAAATGATTATTCTTGCTATCATCAATATTTTTTGATTTAACAGCAGGCTCAGTTGTGATGAACTGGGTATATTTTTCTTCAAAGTATGGTATAAGTTTTTTGAACTCATGCTTATATTTTTCAAGGAAGGCAGGGTCTCGCAAAGTATTTTTGTATTCTTCACCTATTGTATAGGTGGCATCTTGTCCGCCAAAGATAGGAACATTAATATGATGAGTAAATCCTAAGTTATGTGTGGTTTCATGCAATATAACTTCGCCTACACTCACATAAGAGGCTAGTGTATCAGTTATGTTATGCCAACTTGCAAATTTTACCCATGTAACTTTATTATTTTCTTTTAGAATATTAGCATAGTCTTTATGATATATATCTTCAAAATATGGAAAATAGTCTGGGACAGTGGCAAGCCCAAGAGCACCACCACTAAGTTCTGCCAAGGCAATTTGTGTTTCAAGTAATGTTCTTTGTACAGTTCTTAAAAATTTTTTAGAATCTAATGGGTCACCCACTTCTATTGATGCTGAAGTAGTTTGAGCACTTTTATTGTTGCTTGATTTTAATTGTCTTTTAAGAATCCTCGCTTCAAACTCTGGAGTATTTAAAACAAAGCGTATGACACTCATTATGCGAAGTGTTGTTTCTTTTTGTTCTGCTGTAAAGGCTCTATTTTTTGATTCATTTTTTAGATGTCTAAGCTTAATATTCCAAGCAGGATACAAATGGTCTTTTTCAGCCAATGTTAATTTTTGTTTTTTTGACAAATAGTCTAATTCATCTACGGAATTTAAATAATTAGTGCAAGAGATTATGCTTATCATTATTGCGATTATGATTATTAATTTTATAAATATTTTAAGTTTCATTTTTTTTCCTAGAGTATAAAACCAAATTCCAAACCTATTTGAAATCCATCAAGACTTAAGCTTTGGGCAAAATTGTTTATATAAATATCAGTATCTAAATCATTAACAATATTGTTGGCGGCAAGTGGGTATGCTGCATAAGAAATAAAAGACGACAATACCATTTTTTTACTTATAGGAATTTCTAAGGCTATTCTTGTTTTAGCTCCAAACATGCCCATATAGTAGGAAATCTCTTCTGGTGGATTTTTTCCTATTACACCTAAAATATTTGGAACAATGCCCAATTTTCCACCAGTTTGTACCGTAGCAAAATAAATCCCCATGCTTAATTTTACACCATTTTTTATGTTGAATTTAATACCGCCACCAATATCTATGGGCCACATGAAATCTCCTGTGCTTTCGATACCAGTAGAAATTCTGAAAAATAAATTATTTTTGAAAGTGGCTTCATAACCAAGAGCAATGCCGACACCTATGGGTACATTAGGCGCTTGCCAATTTTTTATATTAACAGCATACCAATTGCCGTTGGTGCTTAAAGCGCTGATTTGAGATATATATGAATTTCTCATGAGTAGGGCTGCCGAGCCAAAAAATTTATGAGCCGCCCCATACATGCTACTCGTAAGCAATGTGAAAATAAAAAAGCCAGTTATTATGATTCGTTTTGACATGTTATCCTTTTATATTAAATAAGTGTTTTATATGTTACTATAATATACCTAAATATCTATATATAACAAGGCTTTTAATTATTTTATGATAGTATATTAATATTGTTTTTCTGATAAAACTCAATAGCTTTTGCATTATTATTTTTTGCTAAGTCTTTTATCATATAAATACTTTCTTCATCGTCCAAATGCTACCTTGCAAAAGATAGTGTTTTTAAGGTTTAAATTAAATTATTTTCAAAATTGTTTAGCAATTCGGCTATTATGTGATTGATTACAAGTAAGTTTCATTTCTTGTTCTATAATAGAAAAGGTATTCAATTCCTTAATTGAAGAAATCATTTTTTCTCTTTATGTGCTGTGATAATTGTATAACTATGAGCATTAACAGTTATCTTGCAACCATCTACAAAAATATACCAATTCTTACCTTTACGTTCGATGATTGCTGTATTGCTTAATATCTTATTGTAACAATACTTAATAACATCTTCTACATCAATCTCTAAGTTGCGTTTTATCCTATCAATACCCATTTCAGTAGTATGGAGTTTATCTAAGTTTATAATTAAGTCATTTGCCATAATTATCTTTTTTTCATTGCTGATAATAGTTAAATCCACAATAGAATATGCTATAAAAATATATCACAATATAAAAATGACAATATAAAAATCATTATATAGGCTCGAAAAATAAATGCTGGTGTTTTATTATATGTAGACAAAATAATAATAGTATGTTATTATTTTTTTTGTCATAGAATTTTTGAAATCTAGGAGAATTAATAATACATATGCAAGTATCAAAAAAAGGACTATCAGCGAGTATGCCAATAATTGCCATTGCAGTTGCAGTAATATTTTTAATAAGCCAAAGCTCTGTTATTGTGAGAACTGGAGAGGTTGGGATATTAATAAGATTTGGTAAGGCTGTCAAAGTGTTAAATGAAGGGCTGTCATTTAAAATCCCTTTTATTGAAACTGTGAAGAGGCTTGAAACTAGAGAGCAAAATGTCGAACAGGCATACACTGTTTCTAGTAAAGATATTCAAACTATAAATGTTGCTTTGAATGTTCAGTTTAATATTGCAGGCGATGTACTTGACCTTTATAGAAAGTTTGGTATAGATTATAAATATCGTCTTATGGAGCCTAGAATAAGCGAAACGGTTAATGCTGTTGTCGCACGCTATACTATAGAGCAATTTATAGAAGAGCGTTCTCGACTTGCATTAGAGTTGCTTACAGATTTAAAAAGTGATTTTAAAAGGTATGGAATAGAAGTAGCATCTGCTTCGATAATCAATCATGATTTTAGCGAAGAGTTTGACAAATCTATTGAGGCAAAAAAAATAGCAGAACAGGATGCACTTAGAGCAAAAAATGAACTTGAAAAAGTAAAATATCAGGCTCAAGGTGAGATAGAAAAAGCACAAGGTACAGCAGAGGCAAATAGAATAGTACAATCATCACTTACAGACCAGCTTATCAAACAAAAAATGATAGACAAATGGGATGGAAAGCTTCCTTTATATCAAGGTGGCGATGGTAATGCTATAATTGACCTAAGTGGTAGATAGATAAAGTTATCTAATAATTATATTATGGATGGATTATGAATAAAAAATGGTTTATTAAGCCAAAATATACTATTACATCTAAGATAAAATATAGCGATGAAAAAAATGCGGATGTTAAAAGCGATTCGCAGTGGATAAAATGTCCATTATGTTCTGCTATTATATATAATGAAGATTTAAAAAATAATCAGATGGTATGCGATAGTTGTGCTTATCATTTTAGAATTGATAGTCGAGAACGTATTTCATCTCTTGTAGATGAAGGCAGCTTTAATGAATTTAATGAAGAGCTAAGTTCTGGCGATCCACTTGAGTTCACAGATGCTAGTGGTACATATATAGATAAAGTTATTAATGCCAAGAAAAAAACAAGTAGAAATGAGGCAATTATAACAGCTGTAGCTAAAATAAATAATAGGGATGTGGTTCTTGCTGTCATGGATTTTAGTTTTTTGGGTGGTAGTATGGGCAGCGTTGTTGGCGAGAAGATATATCAATCTGTTTTGCATGCTATCGAAATAAAAGCCCCGCTCATCATTATTTCGGCTTCGGGTGGTGCTCGTATGCATGAGGGGATACTCTCTCTTATGCAAATGGCAAAAACCTCTGCTGCATTAACTTTGCTTTCTGATGCGAAATTGCCATTTATATCGATACTAACAAATCCAACAACAGGTGGTGTTACCGCTAGTTTTGCCATGCTTGGTGATGTTATAATATCTGAACCCAAGGCTTTGATAGGCTTTGCGGGCCCTCGAGTTATTGAGCAAACTATCAAAACAAAATTACCTGAAGGTTTTCAGAGGGCAGAATTCTTAAAACAACATGGCTTTGTCGATATAATTTGCGATAGAAGAGAGATGAAATCTCTTCTTGATACTTTATTTGACTTCTTTATGGAAGAAGAACGAGCATTATGAAAAAAATATATATAGCCCCATCAATACTTTCATGTCCTTTTTATAGGCTTGAAAGTACTATAAAAGATTTAGAGAATGGCGGGGCAGACTATATCCATTTAGATGTTATGGACGGTAGTTTTGTCGATAATATTACATTTGGTTCAAAAATGGCAAGTGATATAAAAAATATAACAAACCTTAAACTTGATGTACATCTAATGACAGAAAATACGGAAAGACATATCGATGCATTTGCTCAAGTTGGCGTAGATATTATAAGTGTACATATAGAAAACAATTATCATGTTCATAAACTTTTGCAAAAAATAAAGCAGTATGGTATAAAGGCAGGTATAGTACTTAATCCGCATAGCCCTGTAGTGCATATAAAAGATATATTAGATATGTTAGATTATGTTCTTATTATGTCTGTAAATCCTGGTGCTGGTGGGCAGAGTTTTATCGAAAACTCTCTGAAAAAGATTGCTGATGCTAGAGATATTATTGATAGAAGCGGCAGAGATATTTTACTTGCAGTTGATGGCGGTGTTAATTCTAGTAATGTTATGGGTATTAAAGAAAGTGGCGCTAATTATATTATCGCTGGAACTGCTATTTTAGATAATGATAATATAAGCGAAGCCATTAAAAATATCAGAGGCTGCTAGTAAATTATAAATTATGGTTGTAGTTATGTTAATAATGACAACTCTTTATATTAAAATTTTGTTATATTTTATCTAAAATACTTCCATTTTATATTGTTTAATAGGGTGTTTCTATTATAGTTGTACTTTGATCTTCAACTTGAGATTTCTTAAAGCTAATTGACATTTTTGATTTTTATGTTAAATTAAATGCCTTGTAAAGGGTTTTAATATTTTTACGACGAATGAAAAATAAAATTGGAGAAGCAATATGCCAATGATAGCCATTGTTTTCGTCGTATTTCTCGTGGCGTTTTTATTAGGATTTGTTTTCCGTTATGTTTGGTCATCAAAACAACTTAATTCAGCGGAAATGAAAGCGAATAAACTTATAGAAGAATCAAAAGATAAGATTGAAAAGATAGATAGAGAACAAAAGGTAATTTTATTAGAAACACGCGATGAAATACAGAAAGAACGAAATATATTAGAAAGAGAAAATAGAGAAAGACGACAAGATATTCAAAAATTTGAAAGTCGTTTGCATCAAAGAGAAGAAAATATTGATAAAAAATCTCAGCAGCTTGAAAAGAGAGAGCAGGATATAAGTCAAAAAGATGCACAGTTAAATGAAAGTAAAGAAGAGATAAATGTACTTCTTCAAAAACAAACAGAAGAGCTTGAGAAAATATCTGGGCTTACTTCCGATGAAGCTAAAAAGATAATCATGGATGCCGTTGAAGAAGAGGCTCGCAAACATTCTCTAAAAACTGTAGAAAATATAGAGAGAAATGCCTTAGAGACAGCCGAAAAGAGGGCTTCCGATATAATTATTCAGGCTATACAAAGGCTTGGTTCAGAGGTTGTTCAAGACACATCTGTAACATCTGTATCTCTACCCGGTGAAGAGATGAAAGGTCGTATAATTGGGCGTGAGGGTCGAAATATACGTATGCTTGAAACATTAACAGGTGTTGATATTATTATCGATGATACCCCAGAGGCTGTTGTTATTTCATGTTTTGACCCTGTTCGAAAAGAAATAGCCAAACTTTCATTAGAAAAACTTATAGTTGATGGAAGAATACATCCAGCTCGTATCGAAGAGATTGTAGAGCGAACTAAAAGAGATATCGAAGAGGCTATAATTGAATATGGAGAGGCTGCTGTAAATGATTTGAATATTGCAACAGTACATCCAGAAATTATTAGACATATGGGTAGACTCAAATATCGTACAAGTTATGGGCAGAATATGCTTCATCATAGTAAAGAGGTTGCTAATATCTGTGCCATTATTGCTACAGAGATAAATGCTGATGTGGACCTTGCAAAACGTGCGGGCTTCCTACATGATATAGGTAAGGCAATAGGTATTGATGGCGAAGGCTCACATGCTATGACAGGTGGGGATTTAGCCAAAAGATTTGGTGAAAATGAAAAGGTAGTAAATGCTATACGGGCTCATCATGGCGATGTAGATACTATTAGTGTCGAGGCTGTTATTGTAAAGGCTGCCGATGCAATTAGTGCTGCAAGACCTGGTGCGAGAAGAGAGAGTTTTGATTTATATGTCAAAAGGCTTGAAAACCTCGAGCGTATTGCTGATAGTTTTGAGGGTGTAGAAAAAGCATTTGCGATACAGGCAGGTAGGGAATTACGTGTTCTCGTTAGAAATGATACTGTTAACGATGACCAAGCCAAACAACTTGCACGCGATATTGCTAAAAAGATAGAAAGTGATTTAAAATACCCGGGTATTATAAGGGTTGCTGTTATTAGAGAGATGAGGGTTGTAGAAGTCGCAAGATAGTGATAGTGGGGATTATACATTTATGGCAAATAAAATTATCCTTTGTATTGGTGATGTCATTGGTATTAACGGTAGGACATCATTAAAAAAGCATATTGATGAAATAAAAGCAGAATTTGATATTGATTTTACAATTGCAAATGGTGAAAATTCTGCTAATGGTATCGGCATTACGAGAAATACTGCTTCAGAACTATTTGATATGGGTGTCGATGTTCTAACAACGGGCAATCATGTATGGCATAATAAAGATGTATTTGCTCTTATAGGTGGAGAAGGTAGGCTACTTCGTCCATATAATTATCCTGATAATACTATAGGGCTTGGTTATAATATATATAATGCATTTGGTTGCAATATCGCTGTTATAAATCTTTTGGGTAGGGTTTTTATGGAAGCACTTGATTGTCCATTCAAAAAAGTGCTTGATGCTATAAAGCATATTAAAAATAAAACAAATATTATAATAATAGATATGCATGCAGAGGCTACTGCTGAAAAAATAGCTATGGGTTATCATGTTGATGGGCAAGCCTCTTTGGTTTTTGGTACACATACGCATGTTCAAACTGCAGATGAGAAAATATTATCTGGCGGTACTGCTTATATAACAGATATTGGCATGTGTGGTGGTTATGATTCTATTATTGGAACGAAAGTAGAAAATGCTTTATCTAGATTTATAACACATATACCACATCGATTTGAGGTGTCATTATCTTATCCAATGATAAATGCTATTGTTGTCGAAATTGATGAGAAGAGCGGTCGTGCTTTATCTATTAAACGCATAAATAGAGCATATAAAGAAGATATCATAGAGCCACAAAAATAGGTAATAGTAAATACTTTTTATTTATTAACTATATTTTCTATACTATTTAATATATTCTTGGCTGCCATATTTGCCCCTAAGTTTTTCATATTTTCTTTCATATTATTTTGCAAGCGATCATCAGCCATATTTTCCACAATTATACTTTGCAAAGTATCTAATGTGATATCTTTTTCTTCCATAAGTAATGATGCATTTACGTCCGACAGCTCTTTTGCATTAAAATATTGATGATTTTCTGATGCATATGGAAATGGTATAAGTAGTGATGGAAGAGCCGCTACAATTATTTCGCTAATAGTACTACTGCCCGCCCTAGAGATAGCAAAATCAGCCGCCCATAAAAGGCTTGGCATATCATTATAATAATCAAAAATATGAATGTTTTTATAGCCTTTTTCATCAATACAATCTTGAAAATGCTTTGCCCATAATGGGCCACATAACCAATAAATATTTATATTGTCAATTTCTTTTGTTATTGTTTCTAATGATTCTAAGAACATCTCATTTATTTTTTTTGCCCCTTGAGAGCCGCCCATAACAATTAATACTTTATCATTATCTTTTATTTTTAGTTTTTGCCTTGCATCATGCTTGGTAATTTTAAAAAATCCACTTCTAACAGGATTGCCAAATACATTAGCTTTTGGGAAATATTCTAATGACTTAGAAAATGTTACATATATAGAAGTAGCATATTTTGCCATTAGTTTATTAACTTTACCGGGTATGGAATTTTGCTCGCATAAAAATATTTTCTTCCTCATAAATAATCCGCATATTAGAGTAGGCAAAGATACAAATCCACCCATGCCTATAATTATATCAGCCTTATATTTTTTTATATATTTTATACTAGAGATAAAAGCAAAGCAGAACTGAAACATAAATATTATTTTTCTTTTGAGATTTATAGGCGAAGATAGTTTCAAAGTATGATAATTATAATATTCTGATGGAACAATATGTTTATCTTTTTGTGATATAATCAAAGTAACATTATGATTATTATTTATCGCCTCATCATATATCGCCATAGCAGGGGTAAGATGTCCTGCCGTTCCACCACCGCATATTATTATGTTCATTTTTTTATCGCCTCTCTACTAATATTTAGAAGTATTGAGCACATTATCATTGTAATAAACATGGAATTACGTCCATAGCTTATAAAAGGCAAAGTCATTCCAGTTATTGGCAGAAGTGATACAGCTACTAGCATATTTGTATAAGCTTGTGTTGTTATAGAAATTACAATAGAAAATGCTAGATACCTTGAAAATAAATCATCTATTCTTTTTACGATGATAAAGCCTCTAATCATGAAAAATAAAAATGAAAGCACTACCAAAACAGTGCCAAAAAGCCCCATGCTTTGTGCTATCGATGCTAATATAAAGTCGGTTATAGCGGCTGGTAGATGTATTGGATTTTCTATTATTTCTTCTAATGGCATGCCAAATATGCCACCCCTTTCAAATGATGCTATAGCTTGAGATATTTGATAGCCCGATTGATTTGTAAATCCCTGTATCCTTTCATACATATAAGGTTGGGAAGTAACAAAAAGCACCCCTAAAATAAATATGACAGTACCAACCGCAATAAGATATATAACAGGAATACCTGCATAAAAAAATATTAAAAATCCAACTAAAGCAAAAAATATGGCTGTACCAAAATCAGGCTCTATTGCTATCAATGTAACTATTATTATAAGTACTATTAGCGGTGGTAAGAAACCTTTTTTGAATAAATTTAATTTGTTACCTTTTTTGCTTAGAACACTAGAAAGGTATATAACTATTGTAAGTTTTGCAAGCTCAGATGGTTGAAAAGTAAATAGTCCACCAATATCTATCCATCTTCTAGCATTACCAGATTTCAACCCTATGCCCGGCAGAAATACTACTAGTAAGAGAACTATAGTAACAAATACTAAGCCCATGACAGATTTATCTAATATTTTGGTAAGAGATGGCATAAATATTATTATTATGGATATAATGCAAGAAAATATTAATAATGCTATATAGCCTTCAAATATATCTTCTTTTAAGTTGTATGTTATGCTAGTATTATGTATTGCCAAGAATCCCATAACAACCAAAATTATAACTATTAACAATAAATAAATATCTGGAATAAGTTTTTTCTTCATAATATTTGGTATTGCACCCCAAGAAATGCTGAAATAAATGTACTATTAGCATAATATGGCTTGACAATATAAAAGCCTGCTTTAAGATAAAAATATAGTTTTAATCGGTTGCTTAAAAAATATTTATCAAAGTCGAGATTTAAATCTACGCTTTGTGTTAGTATATCAGTTCCTTTTACATATAATATTGAATATGAAGGGCCTACTTTTATTGGTGTGATATAGGTTAATATTGAAATTTCATTAAGTATTTCAATATCATTTTTGGCATGTACAACATGGTTATTTCTATTAAAATAGTATGGGTATGTGCCTTGTGATAAAAAGTTTATTTCTGTTCTATTTGCTATTTCTATATTCTCATTAAATATTACCTTAAACGTTGGGGCGATAGATAAAAAATAGCCGCTAGCATTTCCCCCTTTTGTTTCTTCTATAAAAGACGGGCTTGTATCTTCATTTTTATCATTAAGGCCTATATAGCCAGAGTCCAAACCATTGTAAGATATATTATAGTATGATTTTACATCTAACTCCATAAATATAAATGGTACAACCTTTGCATAAGCACCTATCATATTGTAGCCTGCTCTAAATATATTTTCGATGCCAATATCTAGATGGTTGCCTTTGAATATTGGATTTTCAGATTTTATCATTTTAAATCTATAAAATATCTTAAAATCAAAACCTAAGTTTACGGGGTTATATTTACCTAGAACAGAGAAATCTATAAAAAGTCCAGAATTTGTGTTTACTATTTTTGCTAAGGGATTTATATTATAATTTGTTATAGGGGTAATGATAATTATATTTTCATTTATATTATTAGTTAGTGCGGTATTTAAGGGGGGGGCTAAATCATCATTAGTATTTTCTAAATTTGTTTGGGCATTTATATATAATGAAAATACTATAAATGCTATCATAATAGAATATATTCTCAATACATTTCTCCAATATTAAACAAAAAAGAGTTTACTATACTATTTTTAAAAATACAATAACTATTTTGATGCCATCAATTTTGTCTGAAAAAGTATTTATTTTTTATTATACAATAGTAAAATTATTTATCATTTAAAAAATATTTATCGACAATCTGACCAAGGGCACTATCATCTAGTTTGAGCATTTTTGAGCCCCTTGTTATCGAACATAGGCTTGCTTTTATTTGCTTAGCTATTGTATGCTGGGGGATTTTTTGTTTTATAAGTTGTGCTATTTTAAGTCGCTGTTCTATCATAGCTAATTCATCTTTTGTAAATAACTCTTCTAATAATTTTAATATAAATTTTTCATCATTTTCATTTGCCAAAATATGTGCAAATTTTTTCATAACTCTATATTCCTATAAATAGTAATGTGTATCCTAGATGATACCAATTTAATTTACATCTGTCAAGGATTATTTTGATTCTATTTTATATATTAAAAAATTATTTTTTTGTTATTAATGATTCATAAAATGGCAAAAATATACTTAAAAATTCATCATCTGAAAAATTATTTGGACCTACTTTTGTATAAGAAATATAAAAGTCATCACTATAGGAGTTTACAAATTTATCGCTATATTTGTTTTTTAATTCTTCACTATGTAGTAACATAAAATGAACAATATAATTATATTTACCATGATGCCCTTTAATAACCACAATGCTTATATCATAATTATCTGTAAAGCTACTATATTCAATGCCTGTAAATATTTTAGAAAACATCTCTTCAATTGTAGTATTTGGATATTGTTTAAATGAAGATTTTTTTATTATTTCTATATTTATTAATCCATCTACTATATTTATACTTTGTTCTTTATTTTCTTCTGCGTCGAGGTGTTTATTAACAATAGAATTAAAAATATCTATTACTTTGTGAAATCCTACTTGAGAGCCTATTTTAAGAGATGCTAATACAAATATTATAAGAATAGCACCAATAACAGGCGCTACAGAAGTGAATGTTTTATTTTTGGTTTTGTTTTTTTGAATAATATTTCTTGTAGATTGTTTAATTGTTGCACCACAACCATCACAAAATCGAGCCTTATCATCAAACTCTTTTCCACATTTTCTGCATACCATTTTAATCCCCATAAAAAGCATTTATAAGTTATTAATTGTATACAATGGATAAAGGAATGTCAATATTTTCAAAGCGATTAAAAATATAGTATTTTAACTATTCAAGTTATATTGTCTTTTTTATTTATTATGGTACAATTTATCTGTTGACAATATATATTTGACTTTTTTGATAAAGCAAATGTTCTATATTTAGATGAAATTTTGGATATATTAATTAAATGAAAAAAACTATATTTCTACTTTTGGTGCTGATATTAATTTTTGTGGCTTCTTGTGGTTATACAGAGCCTTTACCGCCTCTTTCTAGTAGAGTTGGTGTCTATCAAAATACGCCACTTGAGTATACTGTAACTATACCTAACGATGCCAAAACTATTGAGATAAAAATACCAAAATTAAAAGAAGATGGAACAGTTGAAAAAGATCCAGTTACTAGTGTTACCATGTTTCAATCTCTCTTTATATCAACTATTGGTGCTAATGATACGAGGTTAGACTATTATACTGGCACAGTACGTGTTGTGTTAGATGGCCAAAATTTTAATACCTTATATTTATATACCAATGCATATATTGATGATGAAAAGTATGATATTTGTACTAAATAATGGATAAATTGTTCACTTAGATATAAGGATAATTAAATTTAGAATTTTTTGATTTATTGCATAAAAAATAAAATATATTTTTATAAGATGTTGCAAAAAAGATAAAATAATTATAATATACAAATTATGAGATTACGTATTTTATTTCTTGTTATGGCAAACCTTGCAGCCTTTACCGCTTTGATATATATGTTTGATATATTTGGTGTTGTAAATTATTATACATTGATGCGTGATAGGATATCCCCTGTTTTACCATCATTTATAAATAAACCAAAAGAACGTATTGAAGATATGTACTTGCTTGAAAAAGATGACCTTGAAAAAATGCGTTTATCTTTTGATGAAAGAAAAACAGATTTAGATGTTATGTCAATTGAACTTCAAACAAAATCATCAAACCTAGCTTCTATAGAGCAAGAAGTGCAACAGGAAAAAGATAATCTTGCTATCGCATGGCAGACATTTGAACAGGTGCAAGAAGAGAGAAATAATTATCAAATAATACTTGAAGACCTTGCATCAAAATGGTCTAGTATGCCTCCCGATGCTACTGTTGCTATTATTACAGAGCATGCTAATAATGGTGAAGATCAGCTTATAATTGATGTATTAAATCAAATGGATAGATCAGCAGCAGAGACAGGGGCACAGAGTATTACTTCGTTTATAATCAGTGAGCTTGATCCTGTTATTGCAGCTAGAATACTTGAGAAGTATGAAAAAAGAGCTAGCCCTTTGATGAATGAACTTGCAGGTGGTGCTTAAGTTTTCTACATCATAGAATAATATAAATTCACAATCTTTATATATCTTTTCTTATTAAAAATATTTTATCTACTGAGCAGCCTTTCTACTAAATTAATAGTGTTTGTTTTAAGGCATGCAAATTGTTCATTTGTAAGAGAGGCATTTTGTGCTGTATCTAATACTTTTTCTTTTGTAAGAAGTGTATCTTCAAAATGTCCATCACTATTTATTATTATATTTGCACCATGCTTTAATGCTGTTTCTACTATTTGTGGATTGGCATAACAGTAGCAACTTCTAGCACTAAGCTCAAATGATACATTATTTTTGAAAGCCCTTTTCGCTTGTTCATCAGTTATATAGCTTGGGTGTGCCAATACATCAACACAAGAGTCGATAGCCGCATCATTTGTCCCCGCAGGTGTTTCTTCAAAAGAGGCTTCCCCATGTACTAAGATTAATTTTGTACCTATAGAACGTACATATTTTGTTATAGTTTCTATTTGTTTTGGTGTCGCAAAAGTTATCTCTACCCCCGGTATAAGGACAATGTCATTATATTTGTTTTGGTTTTCATGTACAAACTCTATTATCTTTTGAGATATCTCTTTATAATTATAATAATATACATGATCTGTCAAACCTATTGCGGAGTAACAATTTTTTTTGGCAGACATAATTAATTCTTTGAAAGAGAGTCTCCCGTCACTTAATGTCGAATGTGTATGTAAATCAATTATCCCATTTTCATTTATTTTTATTTTATTCATTACTATATAATAACAGATTTTTTGTGATAATCAAATTTTTATAGTTTTCTATTGAATGTTTGCAGTAATAAAAAAGTATTTTTTTTGAATATATAATATTTTCTAAGTATGGAAAAATCATCTTGACTTAGCATGTATGTATGTTAGAATTATTTTTAAGATAAATAAAAATATGGATTTATGGATTTTAAAAATTATGAAGTTAAATAAATTGTTATACATAATAGTTGCTTTGATTGTTGTAAATACATCAGCCTATGCGCTAGATATTTCGCTAGGGGGGGCATTTGGAGTAGGGCTTCCGATTTTTCGTGGGCTAGATTATAAAAAGAGAATGGGGAATGTCGGTTTACTTAAAGAAACTTTTCCAAATTTTAAAAAAACAACATTTGCTATAGTACCACAAGTAGACTTGATGCTCGAGTTCATCCCTTTTTTGGCACTTGAAACAGGCTTGGGTTTTAAATATTCCACATTAAATTATAGTGATAGTATTCAAGATGGTGATATTAAAACTGGGGGTAAAATCGTGACAAGAAGCGAATTTTTTATCCCTGTTATGCTACGCAGTCAATTTGAATATAAATTAGGTGTAACATATATTTCCGCTGGTGTAAAACTTGGCATCCCTGTTTCAGATTATTTATTACAAGAAAATGAATACCCAACTCTTAATAATAAGAAGATAATAATAGCTAAAGCATCTGTATTTACATTGGATATAGCCTTTGCTTTGGGTCAAGAATTTAAAATTGCCAATTCACATTATTTAGGTGTAAGAGTTGGTTATGATATGAATGTGTTAAGGCCTTATGCTACTTCTGCTGGTGTAGTTGCAGAATCTGGTGATACTGTTCCTAGTGAAGCAGAAACAATGCTAGATGATACAGATTGGTTTCAGGATAATTTTGCGGTAGCTCTTACTTATAGATATACTTTTAATAGGAAATAAAAGAAGAGAAGATAATAATTAATATTATTTTCTCCTAAACCAACTTTTATAAGTAATATTCTTTATGCTTAAGTAGAGAGAATCAATATATGAGTAACAATTTAAATATATAAAATATTCTCTATACTTTTTGTATTGACTTTAGATTATTTTTAATATTTTTATTTAAAATTATATTTATAAGGAAATTTAATATTATGAAGTTTAATAAATTGCTATGTGCGATAATTATTTTGCTTACAATTAATACTGCCGCTTATGCAATTGAAATTTCTGTAGGTATTTCTGCGGATATTGGTAGCCCTATATTTCGTGGAGACGATTATACTACTTATGTTGCGGGTTTATATGATATAGGTTTTGAAAATGGTCATGGTTTGTCTTATAGATTCGGTGTCGACCTTATGGTTGAACTTGCACCATTTTTTGCAATAGAAACAGGGTTTGGATATGGGACTTCTCGTTTACGTTTAAATGATATGAATATATCTGATAAATTTCCATTGATTGATAGTGAAGATCCATTATTTGATAAAACAGGTTATACTATACCGCTTATGTTGCGTGGTCAATTTGAAGCTGGTATTATGCTTTTATATGGCTCTATTGGCCCTAAGTTTTTTATACCAAGTAGCGATTATATTGCCTTAGATTATGGAAAAGGTGGCGAAGCTATTCTTCCTCAAGGCTATATTGAAAATAATGATTTTGCTATAGATTTAGGTTTTGCTTTGGGTTTTGAGGTTAGGCTTGGTAAATCTCATTATTTTGGAGCTAGATTTAATTATGACTTAAATTTATTATCCCCTATAAAAAGCATTGGTGGAAATAGTGACCCTTCTTTTTATCAAGATAACATGAGTGGAAGTCTTACTTATAGATATGCTTTTAATAGTAAGTGGAAAAAATAGTTTTTATTAATAATTAATATTATTTATTATAAGCCCTGCCTTTATCGGTGGGGCTTTTTGTTTCCCATATACTATATAGGTAGAGCGAATCAATGTATGAATAATATTTAAATATATTAAAACCCTTTTCATAATTTTTATATTGACATTTGCTGTTTTAATAAGTAGACTCTGTTTACAAAATATTAATTAGCATAAGGAAAATTGTATGAAAAAAATTAAATTCAGTGAAGAACTTTTACTTTCTTCTATTGTACAGGGGTTTTGGAGATTAGATAGCTGGAATTTTTCAAAAGAAGATTTAGCTTCTTTTATGAATAAATGTATAGAGCTTGATGTAACTACTTTTGATACCGCTGAAATTTATGCTGGTGGTGCTTGCGAATCTATGATGGGGGAGGCTTTTTCTTTTGACAAATCGATTAGAAATAAAGTTGAGATTGTTTCAAAGACAGGTATTTCTATACAAAATATAAATGGAAAAAATTTTACTTATTATGACACAACATATAAAAGAGTAAAAGAAAGCTGCCATGCGAGTTTAAAAAGGCTTAATACAGATTATATCGATTTATATCTTATACATCGTGAAGACCCTTGTATTGATTTTTATGAAACGGCCAGGGCTTTGATTGATTTAAAAAAAGAAGGATTAATTATTGAGGCTGGTGTTTCAAACTTTGACCCATATAAATTTAATGCCCTAAATAATGCATCAGAAAATATACTTGTAACAAATCAAATAGAACTTAGCCCTGTATGTTTTGAACATTTTAAAAGTGGCATGATAGATGTTCTTACAGAAAAAAAAATACATCCTATGATATGGTCTCCACTTGCGGGTGGCAATATATTTACTTCAGATGAAGAGCGTTATAAAAAGGCTTTTGATAAAATAAAAGAGATAGCAGATAGATATAATGAAAAACCTGAAGCGATTATATATGCTTGGATAATGCATCACCCTGTTGCTGCTCTTGCTATTTCTGGCAGTAGTAATATTGAAAGGCTTGGTATCGCAGTTCATGCTTTGGATATAAAAATCAAACATTCTGAATGGTATGAAATATATAGTGCAAGTGGTGAAATGGTTATAAGATAGGCTTATTTTGCTAATTTTTTCTAATTTTTATGGTTATACGATTGACTTTTGCTTTTTTTACATGGAACTTAATGTTCCGATTTTATTTATCAGGAGATTTAACACTATGAAGTTAAACAAATTGTTATGTGTGATGATTGCTTTGCTTGCTATAAATACAAGCCTCTATGCAGTAGAGATTTCGGTAGGAGCATCGTTTGGAGCTGGTATGCCAATATTCCATGGTACAGATGCTACAGATATGGTTAAGAGTATCAATGAGGTCGTCAAAGAAAATCCTGATGTCATGAAGAAAATAACTTTTAACTTGGTACCTCAAGTTAATGTTATGTTTGAATTTATTCCTTTTTTAGCATTAGAAACAGGTGTTGGATTTAAATACTCTACATTCAATTATACTCAGAAATTTGGTGATATGGATACTATTTCTGCTACTACAAGAAGCGAGATATATATCCCTGTTATGCTACGTGGTCAGTTTGAGTATAGATTGGGTGTAACATATCTTTCTGCTGGTGTCAAACTTGGCATCCCTATTTCTGCCTATCAAACACAGTCAGGTAAAGATTATAATTATGATACTGGTAATATAGAAGAAATAAAAGGTGATGATGCTATTATGATAAAGGCAGCTCCATTTACATTAGACATTGCTTTTGCTCTTGGTCAAGAATTTAGAATTGCTACTTCACATTATATAGGTGTAAGAGTGGGTTATGACTTAAATCTGTTAAGACCTTATGCTACTTCTGCTGGTGTAGATAGTGTAGCTGATTGGTTTCAGGATGATTTTAGTGTAGCTTTAACTTATAGATATGCTTTCAATAGTAAATGGAAGTAATTTCTAATTTATTTTATTGCTAACAATTATTTTTTAATAGAATAGAGAACAAAAAAATTATAAGCCCTGCCTTTATCGGTGGGGCTTTTTTAATACTGCGTATGCTTAAGTAGCCCGTTATATAGGCTGTCTAATACTTGTATATATTTTAAGTATTAGATATCTTTTCAATGTATAACTTAAGTGTACACAGTACCTTTACTATTAATGAAAAAAATATAAAATAATCTACAAGGAAAATATTATGGCAAATAAAAGATTACTTATTATAGATGCATTTGGGATACTTTATAGATACTATTTTATATTTATAAAAAATCCGCTTACCAATTCCAAAGGTATGAACACTTCAGCAATACACGGATTTATGCGTACATACTTTTCATTAATAGAAACATATCCGTCAGATTATATTGTTGTGGCTGTCGATTCTACAAAAGACACATTCCGAAGAAAAATGTATAGCGAGTATAAGGCTAATCGAGAGAGCATGCCCGATGATTTGAGAGCACAGATAGAGCCGCTTTATAATTTGCTAGATAGTATGGGTATCACCAAAATAGCACATAATGAATATGAAGCCGATGACATAATTGGAACAATTGCCAAAGCGAATAAAAAAAATAATATAGATACGCTCATATATTCACCAGATAAAGATATAATGCAGCTTGTAAATGATAGCACACATATAGTATCTTCGTCGAGAGAAAATAGCCTTATCGAATATGATGAAAGTGGTGTGTTTGAAAAGCGTGGTGTTGCCCCAAACAGAATTATTGATTTACTGGCTTTAATGGGCGATGCCTCTGATAATATCCCTGGTGTTAAGGGCGTTGGTGAGAAAACTGCATTAAAATTATTAGAAGAATATGACAGCCTCGATGGTGTATATGAAAATATAGAATCTATATCGGGTAAATTAAAAGAGAAACTTATAGCAGACAAAGACAATGCCTATTTGAGTTATAAGCTTGCTACAATAGAATTAGATATGCCAATAGATATTGATTATGATAAATATACTATAAAAAAAGTTGATAGCGATAATGTTATGAAAATATTAGATACTCTCGAATTAAATCAGGTTAGAAAAAAAATACTCGAATATATTGATTGCCCTAATAAAGCAAAAGAGATGAAAGAGGCAAGAGTAAAGACAGAAGAAAAACCAAATATTATAACAAATGTTAGCTACTATCTAATCGAAAATGAAATAGAACTTGATAATATGATTAGTGAAATTAATAGTCAAAAAAAAGTTGCTGTCGACTTTGAAACTACTGGGCTTAATGTATTTCAAGATAAAATTATAGGTATAGCATTTTCTTATAAAGAGAATGAGGCATTTTATTTGGATGTTTCTGGGCGAACTAATATTGATTGTGATAAATGCTTGGCAAAAGTATTTCAATTATTTGCTTCAAAAGATATTAATATTATAGGGCATAATCTCAAATATGAATATCAAATGCTTAAGTCTATAGGCCAATCATTTTCAAATATATATTTTGATACGATGATAGCAGCGTACTTAATAAGCTCGGGCAAATATAAATATAGCCTTGACGATTTGGCTAGCGAATATCTTTCTTATAAAATGACAAAGTATAAAGATATTACAGACAAGGGGAAACTCACACTTCTCGATGTAGATATTAATGTTGTCGTTGACTATGCTTGCGAAGATGCGGATATGACTTTTAGATTATATAAAATATTTAATCCATTATTAAAGCAGCATAACCTTGAAAATATTTTTTATAAATTAGAATTGCCTTTACTTATAGTCCTTGCTGAAATGGAATATAAAGGTGTATTTATAGATAAAGGTAAACTAAGTGGCATGTCAGAAGAGTATTCTAAAAAGCTTAGTGATGCTATGAAAAATATTTATAATTTGGCAGGCGAAGAGTTTAATGTACAATCTCCAAAGCAAGTAGCAAATATTTTATTTAATAAGCTCGGCTTGCCAACAATAAAAAAAATACAAACAGGCTATTCTACAGATGAAGCAGTTCTAACAGAATTATCGAAGAAGCATGAAATAGCAAGGCATCTATTAACATATAGAAAATATGCAAAATTAAAAAATACATATATCGATGTGCTACCAACATTAATAGAAGAGAAAACAGGGCGTGTGCATAGTTCATACAATCAAACAGTAACTGCTACTGGGCGTCTATCTTCTTCTGAGCCAAATTTTCAAAACATCCCAATACGTGATGATGATGGCAAAAAGATAAGGGGTTCTTTTATTCCTGAAAAAGGCAATGTACTTATAGCAGCCGACTATTCACAAATTGAACTTAGACTGCTTGCCCATTTTACAGCGGATAAAAATTTGGTAGAGGCGTTCAATAACAATCAGGATATACATAAAAGAACGGCTATGAAAATGTATTCTGTAAAAGAAGAGCATATAACAAATACCATGCGTTCAGTTGCAAAGGTTATAAATTTTAGTATCATATATGGTAAAACAGCATTTGGGCTTTCAAGGGAATTAGATATAAGTAGAAAAGAAGCGGAGAGTTTTATCAAAGGCTATTTTTCTATGTATTCAGATGTGAAGCCATATTTTGATAAAGTGCTTGATGATGTTAGAGAGAAACTTGAGGTGCGTACAATGCTTGATAGAAGGCGAGATTTTACGAGTACAATAAATAATAAAAATGCTAGTATTAGAAATGAGGCAGAGAGGATGGCTATAAATACAGTGATACAAGGCAGTGCGGCGGACCTTATAAAGCTTGCGATGATAGACCTCAACAATAAATTTAAAAAAGATTTTAAGAATGCATCAATTATTATGCAAGTCCATGATGAGCTCGTTGTCGAAGTTGCTGAAAATGAAAGTGAGCATGCTATGGAAGTTGTACAAGATAGCATGGAAAATGCCTATAAATTGACTGTCCCACTATTGGTAGATATTGCTAAGGGCTATTCTTGGGGTGAAATACATTAGGTTTATTAATTTCAAAAACTTGGGGGAATAATTATGCAATTAGAATATCATCCAAAAGATGAGTTTAAATATTGTCCATTCTGTGGGCAACAAGATAGCTTTATATTTGATGGCAAAAAAAAGTTTAAATGTAGCCAATGTGCTAGAACTTTCTATATGAATGCAGCTTCGGCTGTTGGTGCTATTATTGAAACGCCTAAGGGTATATTATTTGTGAGGCGTAAGTTTGAACCAAAGAAAGACATGTTAGATTTGCCCGGCGGTTTTGTCGACTTAAATGAAAATGCAGAAGAGGCTATATTAAGAGAGCTCAAAGAGGAAATAAACTTTTTAGAAAGTGGCAAGTTGGATTTTTTTATTACAAACCCTAATGATTATGTTTTTAATAATTTACTTTATATAACATTAGATATATTTTTTCATACTTATATAGAAAACACAAATGATTTAATCGCTTCAGATGATGCTTTATCGATTGAATATATAAAACCATCTGATATTAATATAGATGAGATAGGCTTTATATCTGCGAAAACAGTTATAAAAATATTTTTAGATAAAAAAAATATAGATAAATCATAAAAATTATTTTCTATATGTCCAACTTAAGTAGAGGTAAGCCCTTGCCATTCCATTTTTGTTTAGTGCCACTATTTGTTTTTTAAACTCATCTGTGTAATTCTTGACTTTTCTTTCCATAACTTTTTTTCTAATATTTTATTATATACTTTAATATTAAATTATGGTCGAATATTTCTTGTTCTAATTAGTATAGCCTATTCACATTGTAGTAAGTTTGACGTTATAAAAATTCATATAATTTTTTTAGATATTATTTTTACGACCTAAGTGTATTTTAAAATTATAATTAGGGTGAAAAAATTGAGATGTTAGCTGGAAAATTCTACCGTCAGACAGATAATTGTGAGAGGTAATATGTAGAAGCATGGGGTAATCTATATTTAAAGACTTCAATACCTTATCTGTTGGTTTTTTAATAGAAATATCTTGATGAGAATCTCTGATTACCAATTTCAATTTTTTTTCTATAAAAGGAATGATATCAGAGGCAGATTCTTTTGGAAAATTTGGGAATATAGAAGATGGAATATAATGTTCTTCATATACTGTAGGAATATTTGCAATAATAATACGCCTTTCTATCTTATGAAAATTAATATCTTTACAAATACTTGCAAGTTCTTTTGGTAAATATTTTTGCTTTGTAATACGAATAATATCAATGTTATAATCTAAATGGAGCGGCTCTATATCTTCGGCAATCGTATTAATAGAGTATAAATCCCTATTAATGACAGGAGGTAATGGGAAATGCCCGCTTCGACTTTTCTTATTTATCAAACTTTGCTTATGAAGAACATCTAAGGCTTTACGAATGGTATCTCTGCTAACCCCAAATTTTTTGGCAAGATTACGCTCGGATTCAAGTGGGAAATCATAGTCTTTTGTTTTGGCGAGTGTTTTTTTTATTTCAATAGCAATTTCAATATACTTAATATTTTTTTGTTTTGGCATAAAATGTTTTTAACCTAATTAGTAATAAAAGTCAATTATAGATAAATTTCATAGGTATTAAAATGTAATTTCTATTAATAGTTAGTAGATAAGTCTTGTCTGTAATATTTTTTTATAATTTTTTAAAAAAAATTAGATCTTCTATTGATTTCTTGGTATGCGTCTGGTATACTAAAAATGTGAGTATGTTTTTTGTTTTAAGGGGGCAAAATGCTAACTATAATTTCTTTTCTATTTTTTACAATTTTAGTTGCAGTAGCTACTTATGTGACTATACGAAAAGATAAAATAAAGACTAATGATGATTATTTCCTTGGTGGTCGTAGTTTATCTGGAATAGTTATTGCCGGTTCATTGTTGCTGACTAATCTGTCGGCAGAACAATTGGTTGGTCTTAATGGGCAAGCATTTGGGGCTGGTATGCAAGTTATCGCTTGGGAAATAACATCAGCAATACCTTTGGCTTTGATGGGATTACTGTTTCTTCCCGCTTATCTAAAACGTAGGATGACAACAATTACAGAGTTTATTGAAGAGCGTTATGATAAATGGACACGTATATTAATAAGTATTTTATTTCTAATCGCCTTTACAGTTATTATGCTGCCTTCTGTTTTATATTCAGGGGCTTTGGCACTTTTCCCTTTGTTTAATGTAAAGGAACTTCTCAATGTAGATACTAAAACAGCTATTGTTATTACTGTTTGGTTTATTGGTATTATCGGTAGTATTTATGCTGTTTTTGGGGGCTTAAAGGCTGTCGCGATTTCTGATACTTATAATGGTATTGGTCTTATTATCGGTGGTACTATTATTCCTGTATTAGCTTTGTCCTTATATGGTGATGGTAATTTACTCCAAGGTTTTAATCGTCTTATAGTTGAACACCCTGAAAAAATGAATGCTATTGGTCCTTCTAATGGCACCGTCCCTTTTGGAACTTTATTTTCTGGTATACTACTGGTTAATTTATTTTATTGGTGTACTAATCAATCGATAATTCAAAGGGCTTTGGGAGCAAAATCTTTGGCAGAAGGACAAAAGGGTGTTCTTTTTGCTGGATTTTTAAAAATTCTTGTTCCTTTTATATTAGTACTCCCTGGTATTCTTGCATTTGCTTTGTATGGAAATGGTGTGATTGAAAAAAATGATATGGCTTATCCGTATCTTGTAACTCAGTTATTACCAAAACCTCTAGCAGGTTTTTTTGGTGCTGTACTTTTTGGTGCTATATTGTCAACATTTAACTCTATCTTAAATTCGGCTTCAACAATTTTCTGTGTAGATATTTATAAACCATTCTTTAAGAAAGATATTGATGATAAAAAATTGATAAAAGTAGGGATGTATTTTGGTATAATAATGGCTATTGTTTGTATGTGGGTAGCTCCTATGATAGCCAATGCTCCAGCGGGTCTTTACGATTTCATGAGACGTTTTATGGGCTTCTTTAATATTCCTTTGGTTACAATTATTATGATGGGCTTTGCAACCAAAAAGCCGCCTGCAATATCTGCCAAGTTTGTTATGTTCTTTTTTATGTTTTGTTATTGGTTATTTTCATTCCAACTAAAAGTGCCTATCCATTTCTTATACATACAAGGTATTTTATCAGTTGCTTGTGCTGCTATAATGTTTGTTTGGGGGTTAATAGTACCACGACAAGTCCCTAAAGTTAAAGCATTTACACCTGCAATAGACATGAAAAATTGGAAATATTTATATCCTATGGCTTTTGCTTCATTTACAACAGTTGTATGGGTATATGCTTTGTTTTCTAAGGTCGGCTTACTTAGTGGAAGTAGTATAAATGGTTGGGTAATTACTGTTTTATATATAGTTATTACAGTTGCACCATTTTTTATGGTAAATATGAAACAAAAAAAGATTTAAATATTTGATGAATTAATAGATTTTACTTGTAAATTATATTTCAACTAAAAATTGTTGTATTATTTTGGGCTTGTAAATTTTTTTAATATTAAACCAATAATTGGGGGTTGTTCTATGAATATCTTAGCTATAGTAACATTTATATTTTTTACTCTTTTAGTAGCATTCATTTCTTGGAAATTTACTAAAAAAGAAGATTTAAAATCGAACACAGGTTATTTTTTGGGTGGGCGAAGTTTGACTGGGGGTGTAATAGCGGGTTCTCTTTTACTTACAAGCATTTCTACAGAGCAATTGATAGGGATGAATAGTCAGGCATTTAGTGGTGGGCTTTCAGTTGTTGCTTGGTCTGTTACAGCTAGTGTATCATTGGTTTTTATGGCTTTATATTTTTTGCCGAGATATCTAAAAAGTGGTTTTACTACTGTTCCTGAATTTCTAGAAGAAAGATATGATAAAGCGACAAGAAATATTGTGGCTGTTTTATTTTTGATAAGTCTTATTGGCATAATGCTTCCTACGGTATTATACTCTGGGGCGATTGCTATAAATGCCCTTTTTGATGTAAGTAAAATACTTAATGTAAGTGAACCTGCTGCTCTTATTATAAGTATCTGGGCTATTGGTATAATTGGCGGAATATATGCTATATTTGGTGGATTAAAAGCTGTTGCCATTTCTGATACAATTAATGGTATTGGATTAGTTTTGGGCGGGCTTCTTATTCCAATTATCGGATTTTCTATACTTGGAGATGGGAATTTTTTTACAGGGGTAGAAACACTTGTTGTGAAATTCCCTGACAAGACAAATGTAATTGGCAGTGCTGATAGTCCTGTTCCTTTTTCTGGAATTTTTACAGGAATGCTTTTAATAAATACTTTTTATTGGTGTACTAATCAAGTTATAGTACAAAGGGCTTTAGGTGCAAAATCTTTAGCTGAAGGTCAAAAAGGTGCTTTGTATGCGGGTTTTTTAATTATTTTAGTCCCTGCTGCTTTGTCTGTGCCAGGTCTAATAGTTTTTGCTCTCAACTCAGGCAATGTTGCACATCCTGATATGGCATATCCTATGTTAGTCAATCAAGTTCTTCCTGCACCTTTATTAGGTTTTTTTGGTGCTGTTATTTTTGGTGCTGTACTAAGTACATTTAACTCAGCACTCAACTCGGCTTCTACATTATTTTGCTTGAATATTTACAAACCTATTTTTAAACCTGCGATAGGGGATCAAAATTTAGTTAAAGTTGGTAAAATATTTGCTTTATTTGTGGGTCTTTGTGCTATTTTCATTGCTCCATATTTTGGAGATACGCCTGAAGGGTTTTTTATATTTATGAAGCGATTTATGGGATTTTTTAATGTTCCAACATTGGTTATTGTTCTAGTTGGATTCTTTTCAAAAAAAATCCCCCCGATTGCTGCAAAAATTTCACTTTTCACATTTATGGTTATATATGGATTAGTTCAATATGTATTAAAAATACCTATAAATTTTTTACATCTTTTAGGAATACTGTTTATATTATGTGTAACCATAATGTTTGTGATTGGAAAAATTGCTCCAATGAAACAAGCATACAAACAAAGTGAAAAAAATGTTGTCCCTGCAATTCCTTGGAAATATGCTAATTCTTTTTCTGCCATAGTTGTGTCATTTCTAATTTATTTCTATGTTCTGTTATCACCTATTGGTCTTATAGGGCTTTCATTTGGTGAAGTATATCCAAAGTTTGCTATAATAACTTCTATATTTCTAGTTATTTCTATCGTGGCTTTTAAAATTTTTCTTCCAAAAAAGAAAAATATTGAATAAAAAAAAATATTAAAGGATTATATCGATGAATAAAAAACAAATTGTTTTTATAATGACTGATACTACAAGAAAGGACATGTTAGGTTGTTATGGAAATAAGGATATGATAACACCAAATCTTGACAAATTGGCGGGTGAGGGGATTAAATATGAAAATGCTTATTGTGCCCAGCCTGTTTGTGGCCCAGCTCGTTCTGCGATTTTTACAGGCTTATTTCCTCATTCAAATGGAATGGTTACAAACTCCATTGCTTTGGGTGATAATATAAAAACTATAGGTCAGAGATTATCAGACAAAGGTATAAAATCTGGATACATTGGGAAATGGCATTTAGATGGCGGTGATTATTTTGGCAATGGTGTTTGTCCTCAAGGTTGGGATAAAGATTATTGGTATGATATGAGAATGTATCTAGAAGAATTAAGTGATGAGGATAGACTACGTTCTAGGGATGAAAAGACTTCTTATGATGAAAACTTTAGCGAAGAATTTACCTATGGTTATCGATGTACTAAGAGGGCTATTGACTATATTGAAAAAAGTAAAGATGATGACTTCTTTTTAGCACTCTCTTATGATGAGCCTCATGATCCGAGCCTTTGCCCTGCTCCATATAATACTATGTATTCTGATTTTAAATTCCCTGATAATCCAAACTTTGATGACAATCTTGAAAACAAGCCATTGATGCAAAAACTTTGGGCAGGGGATAGTATAAAATTAACAAAAAATGAAATTAATAAACCCTCAGAAACTTTGTCTCTATTTTTAGGTTGCAACTCTTTCGTTGATGATTTAATTGGTAGAGTTCTCGATAAAATATCTGAAACCATACCGAATGCCTTGGTTATTTTTACTTCAGACCATGGCGACATGTTGGGGGCACATAAACTGCGAGCAAAAAATGCAACAGCGTATAAAGAGGTCGCAAATATTCCGTTAATAATAAAAGGTGGTGAAAAAGCTAAAATTATAACAGAGCCTGCATCTCATATAGATATTGTTCCAACTATTTTGGATTATATGGATCTTCCTATTGTTAAGTGGTTGGATGGTAAAAGCATACTTTCACAAATTTATGATACTAATACAAAAATTAATGATATCATTTTTTCTGAGTTTACAAGGTATGAAGTCGACCATGACGGTTTTGGTGGGCTTCAAATGATGAGGGCAGCTATAACAGAAAAATATAAACTTGTTATTAATTTGCTTGATACAGATGAGTTTTATGATATGGAAAATGACCCATTTGAAATGAAAAACTTGATTAATGATGAGGCTTATTCTAAACAAAGAGAGAAATTGCATGATGCTTTATTAGAAAATATGAATAAAACTAGGGATCTCTATAGGGGTTATCAATGGGCGGCAAGAGCATGGCGAAAAGATAAACAACCCGTTTGGCTAAATGATGGCTATACAAGACAAAGAGAAAATGAAGAATATGAGCCTAGGCAGCTTGATTATGATACTGGTTTAGAAATGCTTGAGTCTACAAGGAAAAAGCAAACAACAAGATATATAAAAGTAAAGTAATACTACTAATGTAATATTTTGAATCTGTTTCAAATAAATAGAATTTGAATGTTCATAATGATATTATTTTTAGTCTTGTTTATGCTTATAATAAAGAGAAAACTGGTTCAGTATAAATTATATTAGCCCTGCTTTAATTAGCGGGGCTTTTTCTATATTTATGTTTTAGACGGATTTTCACAAATGCATATTTGCAATAAATGCTTATTGATGTTATCATATAGAAGAGTCTATATTATTTATAGGACTCTAAATATTTAATATACGGGATATAATCCGTGTTCTATGGAGAGATTAATATGAAAAAAGATTTACACCCAAATTATTTTGATACAGAAGTTACATGTGCTTGTGGTGCAAAATTCAAGGTACGTTCGGTATTAAAAACAATACATGCTGATATATGCCATAACTGCCATCCGTTTTTCTCAGGAAAACAGAAGCTTATGGATACTGCTGGTAGAGTAGATAAGTTTAAGAAAAGATATGGTTTGAAAAAATAATTTTTTAAAGTGGTAATACGATGGAAAATAAGAGTATTGAACCAAAACAAGTAGATAAAATACTTCATGCCTTATCTGAGAGTAGTGTAGAAGAGCTTGTTATCGAAAATGATAATTGTGGTATACATATTGTACGTGATATGAGTGCTGTATCTATAGCCAAAAAAGTAGAGCAGATATTTGATAATGTTGTCAAAACTTCTATCGATGAGAAAGCAACAGAGCAAAAAGATATGCTTGAAGAGGCTGATATAAATTATAATGATATCCTAAGCCCAGAGGTTGGTATATTTTTACGTTCGGCTGATGATAAAAGTCAAATACTTGTTAAACTTAGAGATGAGATAAAAAAAGGGCAGATACTTGCTTATATAAAATCTACTGGGATTTTGTATGAATTAAAAAGCGAGTATGACGGAAAAATTACAGAGATACTTGTAGAGGATGGTCAGGCTGTAGAGTTTGCCCAGCCATTATTTAGGTTGAAATAATTATGTTGAATATAAAAAAGATACTTATAGCAAATAGAGGCGAGATAGCTTTAAGGGTTATCCGTGCTTGTAAAGATTTGGGCATACAAACAGTAGCCGTACATTCTCAAGCGGATGAGGATTCTCTACATACATTATTTGCCGATGAAGATGTATGCATAGGTCCTGCCCCTGCAAAAGAAAGTTATTTAAATATACCACGTATAATAGCAGCATGTGAGATTTCTGGTGCTGATGCTATACATCCGGGATATGGTTTTTTGTCGGAGAATGCTACATTTGCAGATATATGCGAAAATAATAATATTACATTTATAGGTCCAAAGTCGGATGTCATTACTAGAATGGGTGATAAGGCTAATGCCCGTGCAACTATGAAAGAGGCGGGTGTCCCTATTATCCCCGGTACTGATATATTAAAGGATGTGGATGAGGCTGTGAAAGGTGCTTCTCGTGTTGGCTATCCTGTAATATTAAAGGCTACTGCGGGCGGTGGTGGAAAGGGCATGCGTATATGTAGGAATGAAAATGAGGTGAAAACTAATTTTCCACTGGCACAAAATGAGGCTAGTGTATCATTTAATAATCCAAATCTATATATGGAAAAATATATAGAAAATCCAAGACATATTGAAGTACAGATAATGGCTGATAATTATGGTCATGTTTTATATCTTGGTGAGCGTGATTGTTCGCTACAGAGACGTCATCAAAAATTATTAGAAGAATCGCCTTCGCCTGTTGTTACAGCAAGCCTTAGAAAAAAGATGGGTGATGCTGCTGTTCGTGGTGCGAAGAGTGTTAATTATGCTGGTGCGGGGACTATTGAATTTTTGCTTGACGAAGATGGCAGTTTTTATTTTATGGAAATGAACACACGTGTACAAGTTGAACATCCTGTAACTGAAATGGTGACAGGTATCGATATTGTAAAAATGCAAATATTAGTTGCTATGGGTGAAAAATTATCCATAAAGCAGCATGATATAGAAATGAAAGGGCATGCTATAGAATGTCGTATCAATGCTGAAGATTGGGAGAATGGCTTTGTCCCAACGCCCGGTAAAATCGAAAGGCTACATTTCCCTGGTGGTTTTGGTGTTCGTGTCGATAGCCATATATATACCGATTATAAAATTCCAAGTAATTATGATTCTCTTATTGCAAAAATTATTGTATGGGGAGAAAATAGAAGCGAGGCCATACAGCGAATGTATAGGGTTCTCGATGAAACTATGATACTTGGTGTGCCTACGACTGTTGGTTTCCATCAGAAAATACTTATGCATCCAACAATGAAAGAAGGCAAGATAACAACCAAATTTTTAGAAAATGTAGATGTTAAGGATCTATAAAAATATTATATGATTTCTCATTCTAGACCAACGATAAGAAAAAAAGACCTTGAAGTCGCTCTAACTGTTATGATTAGCGATAAACTTGCAACTGGTGATATAATTTATGAATTTGAACGCACCTTTGCAAATTATTATGGCAAGTCATATTCTTCTGTATTTGTTAACAGTGGTACTGCTGCATTATATCTTATACTAAATCATCTTGGTATTAAAGAAGGTGATGAAATTATATTAAGCTCTTATCTTAATAGCTCTCCCTTGCAAGTTATTAGTATGTTTAAAGCAAAGCCTGTTCTCGTTGATATTACAGAGGATTCATATCAAATGGATATGGATTTGGTTATAGATAAAATTAATGAAAACACTAAGGCTATAATAGTATCACATATGTTTGGCAATGTTACTTTAATAGATGAACTTGCTGATATTAAAATACCTATTATTGAAGATGCAAGCCATAGTCTTGGGGCGATATATAAAGATAAAAAAATTGGCGAATATGGTGATTATGCTTATTTCTCATTGTCCGCTACTCGGATGATTACAAGTGGTGGTGCTGGTGGGATGATACTTACAAATAAAAAGGGTATTGAAGCTATACGTGATATACGTCATTATGATAAAAAAGATGATTTCATACAGAGATTTAATTATTATCCAACAGATTTACAGGCTGCTATTGGTATTGAAGAGATGAAAAATCTTGATAGAATGATTACCGTAAGAAATGATATTGCCTCATTTTATGATACAGCGATTATGGAATCTTCGCTTTCAAAACATGTTTTACATGATAGTGAACTGCCGTCAAATTATCGCTATGTATGTAAGGCAAATGGCTCTATGAATATAAATGAAATAATAGATATGTTTGCTAGGCATGGTGTTGATGTTACTAGGCCTATATATAAGCCGCTTCATCAATATCTCGACCTTGACAAAAATGATTTCCCAAATTCAGAAGATGCTTTCTTAAAGTCTGTATCTATACCGATATATCCTACGCTTGTTAAAGAAGATGCCAATCTCATAACCAAACTCTTAAAAAAAGTTCGCTGAGGTGCTGCGTACGCTTAAGTTGCTCTATTTAATGCAATATAATATTTTAATATATTTGGTACTACGTACGTTTAAGTTGCACATTAAAAAATGCATAATAATAACATTTAAATATATCTATTAATATATAATACTAAAGCCTAAGCAGTAGTGGAAAAGAATAAAATATTGTATATAATAAAAAATCATAAAAAATTATAAAGGTGTGTTCTATGGCGAGCAAAAAAACAACTGAAGTTAAAAAAATGGAAGTTAGAACCATTAAACATTTCAAATTAAAATCTATAAAAATTAATACAGTAGAAGATTACTATAGAGCCTTCCTTCATTTTTTCAAATCAGAACATAAAGATTTATATGGCAAAGAGCATTTTTGGATAATGGGGATGGATAATGATGGATATTCTGTTTGCCTGTACTTAGTCGCTTTGGGCAGTCAAAATATTGTGAAAGTTCCGATGACCGATGTTTTTAGTATAGCCGTTCAATCGAAGGCAACAAATATTGTCGTGGCTCATAATCATACAAGTAGAAAAAAACCAGAGCCTTCACAATTTGATATTGATTTTACAAATAAGCTTTCTCATGTGTCGCAATATTTAAATATTAATGTACTCGACCATATAATACTTTCCCGTTTGTCTTTAGAAAGTAAAGAATCAATTTACTATAGTTTTTTGGTGTCGGGCTATATGGATTTTTTCAAGCAAGATTTAAGTTATAAATTAGTGGATGATGTTAAAGATGTTTTGGATAAAGAAAAACAAGACTATAAACTTGACGGAGAAAAGAATAAGGCGATAGAGATAGCAAAAGAAATGTTATCTATGAATTATGATATAGAAGAAATAATAAAAATTACAAAGCTATCAAAAAAAGAAATAGAAAAATTGAAATGATAGATAGCTTTATAATGTGCAACTTAAGCGTACGCAGTAGTGCAACTTAAGCGTACGCCGTACTATCTTGAGGTTGTTATTTCTTGATATGCACGAACGGCTCTGTCTATTACAGCCTTTGTGAAACTCAAAGATAAATCAGCTTCAGCCAAAGCATTAGCAACATCATGTACATCTACTGTATCTGGCAATGTGGCGGCTTGTACGACTAAATTATCCGCTTTCACTTGCTTGTCATTTACATTTTGTAAAGCATTTTCAAATAGAGCAGCAAAATTAGATACTGTATCACTTTTTGGCTCTCTATTGGTAGATATAGGGCTTCCATAATGCCTTGGATCTGTTGCCTGCATTTTTACTATATATCCCTGTCCAGCTTCTAATCTATCCATAATTTATACCCCACTTTTATTACAATAATATAACACATGCTATGTTAACTTAATTCTGTTTAAATTCAATACCTAATATCTTATAATACTTAATGCACTATTAAACATATTTTTTGCCGATTGTATAACAGTTGAATTTGCCTCATAAGCACGAGAAGCATCAATCATATCAACCATCTCAACAACTGGGTTTACATTTGGCATTTCAACATAGCCCGATTTTTCGCCATATTGTATAGCATCAGGATGTTCTGGGTCATATACAAAACGAGTAGGGCTTTCCATATCTTTTTCTATTTCAAAAACACGTACGCCACTTCCTACATTTGGCTTTAATGCATCGGGCAAGAATGATGATTTATATTGATTACTATCATCACGTGGTGAAAATATAACCCTGCTTCTTCTGAAAGCACCGCCATCTGTAGTACGTGTTGTATTGACATTGGCGATATTGTCGGCTATGACATCAAGTCTTGTTCTTTGAGCTGTAAGCCCGCTACCAGATGTATTTATTATAGAAAATATTCCCATTTTCTTATTCTCCTTTTTTATAGTTTTATATTACTATGCTGTTCCTATTGATTTTCTAATCATTTTATATTGCATATTTATAATTTGTGTGAACATTTGATAACGCATAGTATTTTTAGCCTCTTCAGCCATTTCGCTATCTATATCAATATTATTTAAATCATTTCTATATGTTGTATCATAGTCTACTATAATATTTGGTTCAACTTTTTTATAATCCATAGGTATTTCAAATGGAATATGACGGCTATCTGTTGTTTTTGCCATGAGCATTTTTTTATCTTCACTAGCAAGTGCTCTATTTAATTCATGTTCAAATGTTACATCACTCCTTTTAAAATTTGGTGTTGAGACATTTGCAATATTGTTAGCTAATACTTCACCACGTGTGGCATAAGCATCCAAAAGCCTATTAGATATATACATTGTTTTATTAAAGCTAGTTTCTTGGAACATAATTTTATAATCCATAAATATTTGACTTGCTTATATTTTCGGTATACAAAAAACCAACTTTACATATTTTTTTGATGAAAATTATAGTGCTTTTTATGTAATTGTAAATTAATTATTTTATATTATACTATATAGTATGATATTTTAATGGATGTATTTTTATGTTTAAATTATTTTATATATTTATTTTACTACTTTCTATGCATGCCTTTGTGTATTCTAATATAATAAATGATAATGAAATAGAGATGGTTTATATAAAAAGTGGTGATTTTTTGATGGGCAGTGTTTTCAATAGTAAAATGCCATCAGATAAAGATGAGATGCCTGCATTTATGGTTTCAATTTCTGGTTTTTATATGGGTAAATATGAAATAAGCTATGGTCAATGGAAATATATTTATGATTGGGCTATTACAAATGGATATGAATTTGATAATGCGGGTAGAGCGGGTGCTTCGTATTCGAAGATAGTTACACTAGGGCAAGAAAATGATAGCGGTACGGGCAATAAAAGCCACCCTGTTGTTGGGATAAGTTGGTACGATATTATCAAATGGTCTAATGCTAAAAGTGAGATGGATGGACTTACACCTATATACTATATAGATAGTATGAAACAAAATATTTATAGAAAGGGTATAGTCGATGTAACTGTAACTATGGTTTTATGGAATGGTGATGGTTATCGTCTGCCAACAGAAGCTGAGTGGGAGTATGCAGCAAGAGCTGGTAGCAAGACTGTATTTCCTTGGGGTAATAGTTATAGAGAAATGTATAAATATGCTAATTCCCTTGATATTACAGCAAGTAGTTTTATAAGGTCTAAAACGTATATAAGAGTAAAGGATATGTATACAGATACTGCACCTGTATATGTATATATGCCAAATGACTTTGGTATATATAATATGATAGGTAATGTATGGGAATGGGTATTTGATTTTTATGGTCCATATAGGGATGTGCATAAAAAAAATCCTAAAGGTGAATCGAGAGGATATAAAAGGGTTATACGTGGCGGCTCTTTTTATACTAGTTTTGTAGAGGGATTAAAGAGTGCCAATAGATATGAAGAATCCCCAACTCTTTCTGATAGTTTTACAGGTTTTCGTATTGCTAAAAACAGATAATAAAATTTTTACAAAATTATTAAAAAAGACTATGCTTGCTAAGATAGTATATACTTAGGTAGTATCATTTTTTGTGATTTCTATTATACTGGTGCTGCTTTTAATACTATAAATATGTTGGTTTTTTTATGTGTGTTTTATATTTTTTAATTGCGATTATAACAACTACAATAGGTGCTATTACAGGTGTTGGTGGTGGCATTATAATAAAACCAGTGCTTGATATATTTGCCCACTATAATACTCAAACAATAGCAGTGCTGTCTTCGGTTACATTATTTTCAATGGCAATAGTTTCTATAATCAAACAAGTCTTAAATAAATCAGAGTTTAATATAAAAATTATAATACCGCTTGCATTTGGCTCTATTGGTGGTGGATTTATAGGACAATCTTTACTAAATATTTTTATAGCAAATATTGAATCTCAAAGCATTATAGTGCTATCTCAAAACATCATACTTGCAATATTGATAGCACTTATTTTTTTCTATACGATTAATAAAGATAAAATTGCTTCAAAGAATATAGGTGGTATTATCCCTTCTATTATTGTAGGAATATTTTTGGGTATGATATCATCATTTTTGGCGATAGGTGGTGGTCCTTTAAATGTTGGAATTTTTATGTATCTATTTTCTTATAACTTGAAGACAGCAGCTATAAGCTCTATTTTTATAATATTATTTACTCAATTATCAAAATTATCATTAATATTATTTACAACAGGATTTGAAGTCTATGACTTGTCTGTTGCACCTGCAATGATTATTGGGGCTATTACTGGTGGATTTGTAGGCAGTAAATTAAGTCTCAGCTTTTCAAACAATCAAATAATATATACTTTCAATGGCGTTCAAATTTTAGTTTTTCTCATTTGTGTAGTAAATGTAGTATTACAACTTATATAATTATTGATTAAAATAAAACTGACAAATTTATACAAGGATAAAATATAATTATGCCACCTATGACATTACTTATAAAGCCTGCTTCAGGTAGTTGTAATATGAAATGTAAATATTGTTTTTATACAGATGAAATGGAAAATAGAGAAACCAAAAATTATGGCTTTATGAATATTGCTACATTAGAAAATGTATTAAAAAAGACAATTGATTATGCTGATGGAATATGTAGTATTGTTTTTCAAGGTGGTGAACCTACATTAATAGGGCTTGATTATTTTAAAAATTTTGTGAGCATAGTTAATAAATTTAATAAAAAAGAATGTAATATGCAGTATTCATTACAGACAAATGGTTATCAATTAAATAATTCATGGGCAAAATTTTTCAAGCAAAACAATTTTTTAATAGGGCTTTCTCTCGATGGATTAAAAGATATTCATAATAAATACAGGCTAGATAAATCTTCTAATGGCAGTTTTGATAAGGTTATAGAAACATCTTTGCTATTAAAAAATCATGAAGTAGACTTTAATATACTGACAGTTATAACTTCGGATGTGGCAAAAAGAGCATCAGAAATATATGATTTTTATAAAGAGAATAACTTACTCTATCAACAATATATAGAATGCCTTGAGCCTCTTGCTCAAGAACAATGGGGTTATGAACATTCGCTAAGCCCAAAAGATTATGCTCAATTTTTAATAGACTTATTTGATAAATGGTATGATGATATAGCTCAAGGGCAATTTATATATATTCAATACTTTGAAAATATCATGGGGATTTTATGTGGGCAAATGCCTCAAGTTTGTAGTATGGTTGGTATATGTGGAACATATTTAGTTGTAGAGGCAGATGGTAGCGCCTATCCATGTGATTTTTATGCCCTCGATGAATATTATCTTGGCAATTTTAATAGACAAAGTATAACTGATATTAATAAAAAAAGAGATGAAATAAAATTTATTGAATATTCTAAAAATATCAATGATGAATGTAGAAAGTGTCGATGGGCGAGTTTATGTCGTAATGGTTGTAGGCGAAGTTGTGAACCTGTGAGTGAAAATTACCGTGGAAAAAATTATTTCTGTGAAGCATATAAAACATTTTTTGAACATGCCTATTCCAAAATGAGATATTTATTGATGAAAAATCAAAAATAATATCTATAATATAAGTATTCTCTTGCCATTTAACCCATATTATTGACAAATGTATATTTGTAGGTATACTGCTAAATTAGTATTTAAATATATGAGGTATATTATTATGAAAAAATTATTATCTATTTTTGCATTGTTTTTATCATTAGTGATTGTCGGATGTTCTGATGGTAAAACGACTTGGACTGTTACTACACCTTGGGCTGCATCGGGCGTTGCTTCGGTTGTAAGTCAAAAGGCAGCTAGCCTATCAACAAAGTTATCTGAAAATATTATTTTAGTAGCCGAGGCTATACCAGGTGATACCGCTACAATGAATAGTTGGATAAAGTCTAACAATGCAGAGTCTGATTCTTTAATGTTTGTAGGCGAGGGCGTATTATCTATAACTGCAAATTTAGACTCTTCTAAACTACAGTTTAATTATAGTGACCTTTCTTTTATTCAAAACCTATACTCTTCAATATTTGTTATGTCAGCCAATGCGAAACTTGGAATAAAGAGTATTGAAGATTTAATTAGTTATATGGAAGCTGGCAACAAAATTACAGTGGCAGCAAATGGCTCTGTAGGTTCAGAAGCTTTTTTAGCAGCAGCATTATTTGGCTCTATTGGCTATGGCGATAAAATAAAAATAGTTGCCTATACTTCAGCAGCAGAGTCGGCTCAAGCAGTATCACGTGGTGAAACTGATTTCGCTATCTCTCATCAATCTCAAATTTTAGAATCATATAAACAAAATGCTGTTAATATGGTATGTGCTTTTGATAAAGATGCTATACAAACAGGTCCATTCAAGGGCTTAGAAGGTGTTGGTAAGTATGACTTACCTTACTTCAAAAATGTTTGTGGTATTGTTGCCGTGGCTGGTACTGATGCAACTAGAATAAGTGAGCTAAACAGTTTATATGGAAAAATATTGGAAGACCCTGAGTTTGCTTCTTGGCTTACAGATTCTATGCTTTTAGAGATAGACCCTCTAACTAATGAAGAGATGGAAGAGCATCTTCATAAAGTTGCTGATATTGTAGAGCAATATAAACATCTTGTATTAAATTAAGTTGGTCTTTAAATGATAATGAATTTAAAAGATAAAACTTCGGCTATTAAGAAATTTTTAGAAAAAAAAGAAATTACTTATCCTGTTAATTTAGCCGCATCTGTCGTCTGCTTTATATTTGCTATAATTGTTTTAAATATTATACCAAAGTATATACAGATGTCCAAAGATGAATCTATAGATGGTACGAGCTTTCCAAAATTATTAATGTATATAATTATTGGATGCTCAATAGTGTTGGCTGCGATAGAAGTAAAAAAAATAATAAGAAAAGAGACTTTAGCGTATCAGTCTCTTAATTTATTTGTAGAACTCAAGGTTTTCATTATATTACTTTTATATTTTATATTTTATTTATTAAATGTAGTTACAAATATTTTTCTTATAGGTGCGAGTTTTTTTTCTATAGGATTTCTAATATTTTTCAAGTGTAAGAAGAAACGCTATTATATAATTACATTAGTTTGTACTTTAGCTATTTGGTTATTGTTCCGCTTTTTTCTAAATGTAAGACTTTAACAATAAAGGATATTTGTTATCCTAATAATAAAAGGGGGGTATTATGTTTGAATACTTTCTACCAGCATTAAAAGAACTCTTTAGTATAGAAAATTTTGTATGGATGAATGTTGGAGTATTTATAGGCTCTGTATTTGCGGCGATTCCCGGTCTTACAGTGATGCTTTGTATAATATTATTTTTGCCATTTACATATTCTATGGAAGCTGTACCTGGGATGATGTTTTTGCTTGGCATATATTGTGCGGGTGGATATGGCGGAAGTGTGTCTGCTATTTTGATAAATACACCAGGGACACCACATGCAGCAGCAACTATGTTAGATGGTTATCCGCTAACTCAAATGGGTAGAGCAAAGGCTGCATTGAAGGCTGCATTAAATGCTTCTACTTTTGGGGGAATTTTCTCTGCTTTAATACTACTTTTCTTAGCCCCACAAGTTGCAAAAATTGCTGCCAAACTTGGTACTGCTGAATACTTTTTAGTCTGTATGTTTGGACTAACTGTTATAGCAGGTGTTTCTGGCAAGAGTATGATAAAAGGGATTATTGCTGCTTGTGTTGGACTACTTATATCAACTATTGGGGCAGACCCGCTTACTAGTTATGATAGATTTACATTTGGTGTCGATAGACTTTATTTGGGTATTGATTTAGCTATTTGTATTATAGGGGTATTTGCTTTATTACAAGTGCTCACAAAAGCTGAAGATGATAATGGCAATAGTGGTTCAATGAAGTTGGACACCAGTAAAATTACAGATGATGGCATAATTACAAAAGATGAAAAGAGACGCATGAGAATGCCTATGATTGTTTCATCAATAATAGGTGTTATAGTTGGTATTATCCCCGGCACAGGTTCTGGTATGGCATCATGGATTGGCTATGATAGGGCAAAGGCGATGTCAAAGCATAAAGATGAGTTTGGCAAGGGCTCTTTTGAGGGAATTGCGGCAGCCGAGTCTGCAAATAATGCAGTAACAGGTGCAACACTAATACCACTTCTAACACTTGGTATTCCCGGTGATGGCGTTGTTGCTTTAATGCTTTCTGCCTTAATGATAAATGGATTAAATCCAGGTCTTACCCTTTTTACAACTCAGGGTAATATTATGTATGCCATAATGATTGGATTGATTTTCATTAATATATTTATGTTTTTACAAGGTAAGTTTCTACTCAAACTTTTTGCAAAAATTGTTTCTGTTCCACAAGAAATTCTTACACCACTTGTCGTTATATTTTGTTTTGCGGGTGCATACTCTATTAACAAGTCTCACTTTGATGTTGCTATGGCATTAGTTTTTTGTGTACTTGCTTGGGTGCTACGCAAACTTGATATCCCTGTTGTCCCTATATTGCTAGGCTTTGTACTTGGACGTATGACAGAAATAAACTTTAGACGAGCATTGCAATTGTCTGATGGTAGCCCCTCAATATTTATAGATAGTCCATTTAGCATTGCTTTTTTAATATTAATTCTTATTACTATAATAACTATGGTAAGGGGTAAAATAATCAGCAACAAAGAAGACAGCAGTAGCAATATAGCCAAATAATTGTAATTGTAAGATATTAGTAAATGTGGAGAAAATAGAAATGGAAAAGCAAACAAGAGAAAATATAATTTTTTATTTTACAGATCAACAAAGATTTGATACATGTGGTTGTTATGGGCAACCATTAGATATAACACCAAACTTAGATAAACTTGCAAAAGAGGGTGTTATATTTGAGAATGCATTTTCTGCCCAACCTGTATGCGGTCCTTGTAGGGCTATATTTCAAACAGGATTATATCCAACAGATACAGGCTGTTTTCGTAATGGTATAATGCTTCCAAACAATGTGAAAACACTTGCAAATTATTTAGAAGAAGATGGTTATGAAACAGCTTATATAGGCAAATGGCATCTTGCAAGTCAAAATGATTTGGAGGGTAATCATGAGGTAGACCATAGAACTGTTGCTATACCCAAAGAATTGCGTGGTGGATATAGTGGCTATTGGCGAGCCTCCGATGTTTTAGAGTTTACAAGCCATGGATATGATGGCTATGTTTTTGATGAGAATAATGAGAAGCGAGAGTTTAAAGGCTATAGGGCAGATGCTATCACTGATTTTGCGATAGATTTTTTTGAGGTACGAGATAAAGAAAAGCCATTTTTTATGACTATCTCTCATATAGAACCACATCATCAAAATGATAATAATTGTTATGAAGGCCCTCTTGGTAGTAAAGAAAAATATAAAGATTTTGTTTTGCCTGAGGATTTAAAGGCTTTAAATGGCGATAGTGTAAAAGAGTACCCTGATTATCTTGGGGCTTGCAAAAGTTTAGATGATAATTTGGGTAATCTTATAAATAAACTTAAAGAAGAGGGTATTTATGAGAACACAACTATAATCTTTTCGTCTGACCATGGCTCTCATTTTAGAACACGTAATAATGATGGGCATTTATATGGCTATGATGACTATAAACGCTCTGCCCATGATGCAAGTACACATGTTCCATTTGTTATAAAAAGTTCAAAACTTAAAAGTAATATAAGTGTAAAAGAGCTTATAAGTACAGCCTCTTTGCCTAAGACTATTTTAGCTATAGCGGGTATTGAGATTGGTGATAAAATGATAGGTGAAAACCTTATTGAAGTTACAACTAAACAAAATACAGATAGAGAAAATGAAGTTTTTATTCAAATTTCAGAAAGCCGTGTTGGACGTGCTATTCGTACAGAGAATTTTCTATATGCTATTTATGCCCCAAATATAAGTGGAGATTCTGTTGCTTATTGTGATACCTATTATGATGATTATTTATATGATATGATCAAAGATAAATATCAATTAAATAATGTAGTTACTGATACAAATTATAAAGAAGTAAAAAAATCTATGCGTGAAAGATTGCTTGCTTCTATAAAGAAAGCTGAAAATAGAGATGCAAAAATTATTGATGGCTAATCATTAAATAATAACTTGTATAAACTTGACATTTATAAATAAATTTAGTACATTCTTTAACAAATTAAAAATGATTATACTGACTACTCGTGTTTTAATTATAATGCTAATGCAAGTATAAGTATTGGAGGCAATTAAATGTTACCTGTAAATAATATTAGAAAAGGTGATGCTGTTTTGATAGATGGCGAGACTTATCTTGTACTAGATGCAAACTTTCATAGGGCACAACAGCGAAAGGCTACTGTCAGAACAAAATTAAAAAATATGATGAAAGGCAATGTTATTGAAAAAACATTTGCTTCTACAGATGCTGTCGAAGAGGCAGATGTATCATATAAACGTTCACAGTATTTATATCAAGATGGCTCTAATTATATATTTATGATTATGGATAATTATGAGCAAGTCCCTGTAGATGAAGATATACTTGGCGATGGTAAATATTATCTGCTTGAAAATTGTGAGGTGGATATACAATATATAAATGAGGATATAGCATCTATTCGTTTCCCTATTCATATTACGCTAGAGATTACATATACAGAGCCCGGCTTCAAAGGGGACACAACTGGCTCTACATTAAAGCCTGCTGAAACAGAGACTGGGCTAAGCGTTAATGTGCCATTATTTATTGAGATTGGTGCAAAAATAAAAATAGACACTAGAGATAATTCATATGTCGAACGTGCAAAGTAATATTTAATTTATAATATGGATGCTCTTCAAACAAAAATAGAATGTTATATTAAGAAAAATTTAACACAAAAAAGATTAGAGCATACATATTCTGTTTGTGATATGGCTATATTATTAAATAAATCTAATAATCTTAACATATCCGAAAAAAGTATTATATATTCATCATATCTACATGACGCCTCTAGGTATTATAAATTAGAAGAGATGAAAAGTATTTTAGATAAAAATAATATCGCCTATAAAAGCCATTATAATGAAGGGCTTTTGCATGCAAAAGTATCTATGATAATAGCGAAAAATGATTTTTGTATAGAAGATGCTGATATAATTAATGCTATCTTATATCATACAACGGGTAGGGCAGAGATGAGTATGCTTGAAAAAATAATATATGCTTCAGATTATCTTGAGCCGCTTCGTAAATTAGACAAAGCAGATGAAATACGTGAGATTGCCATCAAAGATTTTAACAAGGCTTTGCTCTTAACAATAATAGAGTCTATATCATTTGTATTATCGCAAAAACAATACTTAGATACAGACTCTATTTTAATGTATAACCACAATATGGGTTATAGCCAAAATTAAATGCTATATTAAAAACAGCAATAGTTCTTAAGCATATACATCTAAAGATTGACCAACACCGGCTGCTAAAGCAGGTCTTGAGCTATATTGTGCCACATTCTGAGATACTTCAGCCACACTAGAAAGTAGTTTATCTACTGATTGTGATGTTATCTCTTGAGAATCTTTCATTGTCTGCATAGCAAATCTATCTAATACCATCGAACTTTGATAGCTGCTATAACTGCTCTGATTTATCTGCATAGTAATTTCCTCTTATAAGTAATATCTTTCAGTTAGAGTATAGTACATATAATCGATAAGGCAAGACAAATATTATATATTTATAAAATAATAGAACTATTTATGTATAGTTGTAAACTATAATTAATACCCATTTATTGTTTGTTGTCATTAATTTTAGATAACTATAGTATAATGTTATAAAAAGGAAGGCATAAAAAAATCATGAAAAAATATATTTTATTACTGCTATTATTTAGTGTCAATCTAATTTTTGCTACTTATCCAAAGGAAGTAGAAAATCTTTATATAATATATCAATCTTCAAATGATATACAAGAAGATAAAAATAATATTGAAAATGCAATAAAAAAAGTAGAAAATTTAAGTGGCTCTAATATTGAAAAACTTTCATATGAAAATATAGCGAATACATTTGAAGCATATATGGATGATGATAAAAAAAAGAATAAAAAAGAAAAGTTGAAAAGATTAAAAGTAGTTATTGAAAAGCAGGATATGTATTTGTCGGTGAAAGATAGCGATTATCTAGCATCACTTGGCAATTTAATGATAGCAGCAATGCCATATGCTTCTTTGCCAGATATTATCGACCTTGGTAAAAAATCGAGTGCAGTATATGAAGCAAGCCTACTTATAAATCCAAATCATTTTACAACTCTATTAAGTTATGGTGTGGCGAAGGCATTTCAGCCTAGCTTTGCAGGTGGTGGTATAAAAGAATCCATGCCAATATTACAAAGGGCTTTGGCTAATGCAAAAACAGATTATGAAAAATATATGATTTATATATGGATTTCTCAGGCATATATGAAACAAAAAGATAATACAAATTATAATAAATATATTTCACTTGCTTCAAAGATATACCCTGATGGACATTTTTTAAAAACAGTTAAAGAGATAAACTTAAAAAATAAATCAATATTTAATTAGGCTAGTTGTTATTTATTTTAGATAATGCTTTGATTAAAATATTATTTTCTTTTTCGCTACCTATGGTGATGCGTATATATTCTTTTAATCTTGGTGTTTCAAAATATCTTACATATATATTTTGTTTTTTGAGAGCCTCAAATATATCTTTTGCATTATTTAGAAGTGGTTTTGCTAGTACAAAGTTTGCCTTTGAAGGGAGTACCATAAAGCACATTTTATTTAATATTTCTATCATTCGCTCTCGCTCTGTTATTATTTTATAGGCATTTTCAAGCATATGTTTTTCATCATTTATAGCCTCAATAGCTATCATCTGTGTTAGCATATTTATGTTATAAGAATCTTTGACTTTATGTAATGCTTCGATATTTATGGAGTTACTTGCAGCAAATCCAAGTCTAATACCACATAGCGAATATGATTTTGATAATGTACGGGTAACTATTAGATTATCATATTTTAATGCAAGGCTTATTATTCCTTTGGGAGCAAAATCTATATACGCTTCATCTACTATTATAAGACCCTTAAACTTTTTTATAAAATTTTCTAGTGTTTCAAAATCGATATAAATACCTGTTTGGGCATTTGGATTGGCTAAGAAAAATACAGTATTACTTTCATTTGGTACTTTGCTTAAATCGATAGAAAAATCGCTTTCCGTTTCAATAGTAGTGAAGTTTATATTAAATCGATATGCAAGCGATTCGTATACGGTATATGTTGGATTTGTAAAAATAACATTTTTTTTATTTGATACAAATGCATTAAATATATATGTAAATACTTCATCACTTCCATTGGTAGCTATTATATTATCTTTTGAAAAGTTTAATTTATCAGCTATTGTTTCGCACAGCTTTTCAGCTTTAGGGTCGGGATACAATCTTAGAAGGCTTATATCAAAGTCTTCAAGCATTTTTAAAATATTTTTTGATGGGGAATATGGGCTTTCATTTGTGTTGAGTTTTACAATATTGTCTTTACACTCGGGTTGTTCGCCGGGCTTATATGCCTCAATATTTTTTATATGGGGATTGCAGTATTTCATATTATTATATAGCCTTAGAAAAATTATTTTTATTATAAATAGAGTATTATATATTTGCAAGTATTTTATATTTTATTTCATATAGTCTTTGGATAATTGATATGCTTTGTCTTTTAAACTTTCTAAGGTAGAGTTGTTTTCTATTATAATATTTGTAATCTCACTTTTGTTTTTGAGATATTTTATTTCACTTTGGCTTTCTATTCTTTTTACGGCTTCTTTTTCACTAAGGCCTCTATCTATAATTCTTTGCACTATATTTTCATAAGGGCTGTCTACATATACGATTATAGTATTGTCTATATTTTTATAGTTTGTTTTTTCTAAAAGCACCACTTCAAAGACTATAATATTTTTTGTATTTAATATTATATTTTCTACTTTTTTATTTATAATGGGATGTAATATACTTTCGAGCATTAATAATTTTTCTTTGTCTGCGAACACAATAGAGCCAAGTTTTTTTCTGTCGATAATACTATTTTTATTTAATATTTGGCTACCAAATTTACTCACAACAAGTTCAGATAATTCTATAAGTACATTATGGCCTATAGTATCTGCATTGATATATGTTGCCCCAAAATATTCACCAAGCATTTTTGAAAATGTAGATTTACCACAAGCTATAGGTCCTGTTATGATAAATACTGGATGTTCATTTTTTATCCTCATTTTTACACACCTAGATTAATAATATATTTGAAATTAAAAACATTATATTTTATAATGCTATCAATATAACTTAGAAATAAATTAAGTCTAGTGTATTATTGGATATTATAATTATGATAAAAAAAATACTTGTGATGGGGATGAACTATATAGGCGACACCCTGTTTACAACGCCACTGATACGTTCAATAAAAGCACATTATAAAAATGACTGTATGATTGATATAGTGAATGGGGCTCGTGGGATAGATATATTAAAAAATAATAAAGATATAGATAATATAATAATCAGACCAACTGATAAGCAAGACTACGCCTCATATATTGCAAAACTTGAAGAGAGTAGTTACGAGCTAGCCTTTATTGTAAATACATCTTTTATTAGTGCCTATGATGCTTATAGAGCAAAGATAGATATGAGGATAGGTTTGAATAGTGATATGCGTGGTTTTCTTTTAACGAAGAAAATAAAATATAAAAAATATAGCGAACATATAATTGATAATATGCTATATCTTTTACAACCGTTAAATATAAAAATACAGACAATAAAACCTATAATAACTCTTAGCGAAGGTGAAGATGAATTTGGCAAAAACATCATGAAAAATTTTGATAAATCGCTCATTGTTCATGCGGGGGCGACAAGGGCTTCAAAGAGATACCCAACGGATAAATTTGCGGATGTTATAAATAAATTTTATGAAAAAACAAAAATACCTACAATACTGATAGGTTCTAAAGATGATGTGTCTTTTTCAAATGATATACAAAGGTTTTCTTCATCTGGTGCTATTGCATTAAATTTTACAGCAAAGCTTTCTATGAGAGAGATGCTTAGCGTTATGAAATATGGTTATATATTTTTAGGCGGTGATAGTGCTCCTCTACATATAGCAAATGCATTTGATTTATTTACAGTGGGTATTTATGGCGATACATTGCCTCTAATATATGGGGCTCGTGGTGATAAGGCTATAAATATTAGTGCTAGAGAATATTGTGGCAATACTATAAAAAGGCTACATTGTACTTATATGAAACGTGGATGTAAATCTATAGAATGTCTTAAATCTATAGAGCCCGCCTCTGTATATCAGGTTATGATAGATATTATAAGTTAAATATTGTTATTATAGTTTGTAAATTATTTAAATAATTTAGTATTTAGGTTTAATACCTTGATGGATGTACTCTCATCTACAACTAGTATATCTATGAGACCAGTTTTTAATGCCCCTAATATTGATTCTGTTTTTTCAGTACCACAGGCTGCGGCTATCTTTATCTTTGCACTTTTCAATGCTTCTTTATCTATAGATATTATATAGTCATTAATATCATGATCTAGAATATTGCCTTCTATATCATAAAACATGGCACATATATTTCCAACAGATTTTTCGGTTAGCTCATATTTTTTAGATTTATATAAATCAATAAAGTATGGATTTTTATCTGGTGCCAAGCATATACCCATAATAGCAATATCAAGATTTTTCCATTTCTCTCTTAATAGTTTCATACCACTACTTTGTAAATATATTTCTTTATCTTTAATATCTGGTACTATATAAGGGGCATATATTATATTCCAATTGGCATTAATTTTTTTGGCGAAATCACGAACTACTCCATTTAATAAAGAATAGTCTGCTATATTTATTTCACCAATTAATGGATATACTTGAGCTGATTTATAGCTTACATCATTATCACAGCTTTCAACTATATTATAAATCATACTACCACTTGCAAGCCCTATATTACTTTCGTTATTTATATGAGCCTTCATAACCGCTGCCGCTTGACAGGCTACAATTGATGTTGCTATTTTATTATTATTATTTGGTACATCTATTGTAATACATTTTTGAATGTTAAATGTATTTTCCATATCTTTATTTAATTCTTCATTACTTTCATAAGGATTTTTTATAGATATCTCTACAATACCAAGCTCTTTCGCTTTTGTTAAAAGAAGCGATACATACGGCCTTGAAATATTTAATTTTTTCGCTATATTTTGCTGTAACAACCCATCACTATAATAAAGTCTTGCAACCTCTACTATTGTATGTATATCATATAATAGTCCCATTGTTTTATCTCCCCATATATTAATGAATGTTTTTAATCATTTATTTGTTCATATATAAATAATTCATTATTTGTCTCAGTTATAATATAAGCTTGTTTATAATTAAATACATTTTTAAATATATTTTCATTAAAAAAATTTGTACCGAGTATAAAAGCTGCTGTAGATAATATATCAGCTTCTGTGGGATTATCAGCAACTATGGTCACTGAAATACTATTATATGTGGGATAGCCTGTTGTGGCATCAAGTATATGATGATACCTTTTATCATTTTTCATGAAATATCTTTCATAGTCGCCACTTGTAATAATTGAGGCATTTGTGCTTTGTATTATGAGTTGATTTTGCTCATATGCATCTCTAGGGTTTTTTACAGCTATAACCCAAGGATTGTTTTTTTTACTTATTCCATTAAGTATAATATCACCACCATAATTTAGAAGATAATTTTCTATATCATAGATAGATAGAATATCTTTTACTTTTTCAAGTATATAGCCTTTACCATATGAGCCTAAATCAAATGATACTTTTCTATTTACTTGTAGATAATATTCGTCATTATTTGTTATTATAGAAACGTCATGACTGCCCGTATTTTTCAGTACATTTTTTATATCATTATCATTTGGTACAGAGGGTTCTCTCGTTCCAAAGCCCCATAATTCAATGAGCTCTCTCAAAGCGATATCATATCTACCTTCTGTATGTTCTGAATATTCTATCCCTATGCTAAATAAGTCGGCTATTTCTTTTGATATTGCTATATTTGTATTGCCTTCTAAGCTTAGTTTATTTATTTTACTTATTTCACTTTTAACATTATAAGGATTGAGTATATTATCATTTCTTTCTATTTCTTTTATAATATCATTGGTAAGCATTTTATATTTTTTTGCTGTTGTCGAGGCTGTTATCGTGAGGAATGTATCGCTTATAAATATTTCACTGTCAATATAACTTTCACGAACAAGATTTTTATATGTAAATATGGCCATGCTCATTATAAGTAATACAAATATTAGAATATATTTTTTCATAATAATTTATCTATCACCACCTGTTTTTATATATGTCCCTAATGTTGCAGCCAATTTGTTTTTTAATGTATCATCATCAATATCTTTTATAATATTATCTATCCATACTCTCTCATCATCTGTAAGAAATCGCTCATTATCTTTGTTATTTAAATTTTTGCTATTTTCTGTGTCTTCTATTTCGCCTATTCTAGTTATAATATTTTTTATATTTATTGATGCTAAATCTTCAATCTTTTTTATTATTTTACTTTTAAAAAACATTATTTCATTTGCCCAAGTAGCATCAATTACTATAACAGTAAGATTTCCATTGCTGTAAAATATAGGTTTACATATCTTTGATAGGGTAGCACCAACGATGCTATTCCAATTCACACTTATTTTTAAGAATGTGGATAAATCTCTATTGCCATATGTGCATCTATTTGAAAACTCATCTATTATATTTTTTATATTATCTAGCATTTATTATTTTAAACATATTTTGAAATGAGATCTCTTAATTGTTCATAATTATTTGTTATTGCAATATCTTTATATTCATCAATTATTGTTTGTGGTGGTTTGAAAAAAGCCGCGGCATCTGAAGATTTTATCATATTTACATCATTGTATGAATCGCCTGCACTAAATACATTAAATCCTATATTTTTTAGTGCAGTGACCGCATGCTTTTTGCCATCTTTTTGTCTAAGTTTATAGCCTGTAATATTATCATCATTGTCTATTATAAGCTCATTACAAAAAAGTGTTGGATAGCCAAGTTTTTTCATTAGTGGCTTTGCAAATTGTGTAAATGTATCAGAAAGCAGTATGAGTTCTGTTCTTTCTTTTATCCAATTAATAAAATCTAATGCCCCTTCAAAAGGCTCCATAGTTTCTATTACATTTTGTATATCTTTTAATTTTATATTATTTTCTTTTAGTATATCTAATCTATACTGCATAAGTTTGTCATAGTCTGGTTCGTCCCTAGTTGTTTTTGTAAGGCTTTGAATATTTGTTTTTTTTGCAACATTAATCCATATTTCTGGTACTAATACACCCTCAACATCAAGACATACTATATACATATTTATACACTCCAAAAAAATATTGATATTTTATATATATTTATTATGTATTGATTATATAGCATAAAAGGCTCTTTTGCAAATATACTAATTTCTTAAGATTATTTAAAAAAATGATATTGTTAATCAAATAATTTTTAAAAACGTTTTGAGAAAGAGAACATTGCACCATCAGCAACTGCGAAGTTAAAGTTAAAACTCTTATCCTTGCCGTAGCCGAGTTGTATTTCTTCTACATCAAAATTTGCTTCTGATACCCAAAGTAGATAAAATATACCCGTACTGATAGCAAAAACAGATGTAGTAACAATTCCTGCTATATATAGATTATAAGCAAGATTATATTTGTCAAGGTCTAATGGTGGTGGATTATTTATGCCCTGATACTTTTCATAATGCTCTATTACTGTTATATCATATATTTCATTGGCATATATATATGAGCCCAAAGCAAATAAACCAGCAGCAGCTGTTATACCAAGCCCTATTTTTGTATTGCGTTCATAATTGCCAAATATTTTTCTAGCCAATGTTTGTTCTGGCTTTTTCTTGAGTTTGGGTATGAGGTTATATTCCCCTTCAGAGTTTAACAGTATAGAGGCAAAATAGTCTTCATATTCATCGTTTATCATTTTGATTGAATAAGTACCTGGCGTGAGATGTTTTTCAATGATATCATTTTTAGGTTCTCGTATACCATTAAATATAACTGTTGTATTTGTACCACCAGGGACATCAATAATTATTTTACCAACATTTTCTAATGGTATTAAACTAAAATCCATATTTAAATCTTCTAGAGGTTTTTGAAATGAAAAAACTTTATCTATAGTTTTATAGTCATTCTTTTTAATTGTGATTCGATGTTCGCCTATTGTAAGTGATGGTATATAAACTGTATCTGTGGTCTTTGCAACATATATTCCATCTATGTATAAAAGTGCATCGGATGGTTCTGTTTGTATACCAATAACACCTGTTTTCTCTATAGCATTCATTTGATTTGCAACTTCAATACAAAATAATGGTAGAATATTCTCTACTTCAAAATCATTTATTTCTACAGAGAATGATGTCAATGTTCTTGCATGTACCTCGGCTATATATGCTGTAATTATAACTGTATATCTTGTAACATCTATATTTCCAAAAATTACTATATCGCTATCACGAGTGAATACATATTCTTTTATGTCATCGCCTTTATAATTTACAAAAGAATTATTTACTTTAATATCTCGTATAAAATTATTATTATCTTTTAATATTACGGGATTATTTTCATACATATATAATATTTCATTTGATGATATAGTAAGATTTTCAGAGTTTGCATCAATAATATTTATATTTTCTTTCTTTTTTATAGAATTTGTTACAGTTAGATATAATGTGTTTGTTGTTACAATCAATTGATTGCTTATAAAATTGCTTGCATAAGTTGTATTTGTAAATTGCAATGTTTTATAATCATATGCATTTGCATAGCCTACAGGTGATGCTTTCATATTGTTAGATGAGACTATGACTTTTTTATTTAATTCTATTTGGGATGCTATTATTTCTGGTATTGCCAAAGAAAAATAGTCAAAATCTTTATTGGTGCTATTATTTTTAAATATAAATATATCTACTTCAAGGTCTTGTTTTGCCTGATGATATAGTCTTACATCTTGTACCGTCTCTGGTCGCCCTGCAAAACCAAAGATAGCATTAGATGAAAATAAATATATAATAAATAATGATGCACAAAAATATCTGTGCATAGCTATACTCCTTTATAAAACAATAAATCTTATTATCAGTTACTATTAGCTAATTGCATAATTTGCTTTATATTATTTTCTGCATTCTGTCTTGTATTATAGCTATCTGGTGATAACTTTATTATAAGATTATATGTATTTATACTATCATTATAATTCTCTAGTTGATACTGTAGCCTTGCTAGTATAAAAAGGGATTCTACATTATTTGCATTATAACTCAAGGCTTTAGTTATATATTTCATAGCCTCATTATAGTGGCCTTTATATATACCAACAACAGTTGCAAGTGCTGCATAATAATTTGGATTTTCGCTATCTTTTTCAATAGAATATTTAAGGCTACTTTCTGCCTTCGCTAAGAAATTTTTCTTTTGATTTTCATCTGTAGAACTTTCATATAGATTGGCATATGATATACCAAGTCCATAATGTAGCGATGTCTTAGTTGGTGTAATCTTTAATGCTTCAGTGAAATACTTTGCAGCATAACCATATTGTTCCATAGCAAGGCTTCTATCTGCAAGTAGGCGATATACAACAGCCATTCTTTTTTGGGCATATATTTTTTGTTCTATAATACCACCATAAATTTTTAATGCCTCTTGTAATTGTTCTTCTGTTTCTGCTTCAACAGATAAGTTATAGGCTTTGTCAAGATTCATTTTATTTTTTTGATGTTGGGTACAAGATGCCATAAAAATAATCAGAGCAAATATTTTAATTGTTTTTATTTTCATGATTTTTTGTTTGTTTTATCCATACGAACAGCCATAATATTGGCAAGTATAGAACCTGAGATATTATGCCATACACTAAATAAAGCACCAGCTACTGTGGCTAATGGCATAGCGGCAAAATGCATAGAAGCGAGTGCAGTTGCAAGACCAGAGTTTTGCATCCCAACTTCAATTGAAACTGTATTGCATCTTTGCTCATCCATCTTCAAAACCTTTCCTACAAAATATCCGCAAATATATCCAAGTATATTATGTAGTATAACAATTACCACTAATAAAATTCCAGTATTTAAAAGTCTGGCACTATTTGCAGAAACAACAGCAGCAATGATAGCAACAATAGCAATTACAGATACTAGTGGTAATAGATCAACGATTTTTTCTGTAATTTTTCCAAAGAATCTGTTTACCAATACACCAAGTCCTATAGGTATAATAACAACTTTAATTATAGATATAAACATAGCAATAATTTCTACATCAACTTTTTGACCTGCATAAAGTAATGTAAGTAATGGTGTTAATAAAGGTGCAAGCATAGTTGATACAGCAGTCATCCCAATAGAAAGGGCAACATCACCCCTTGCAAGATATGTCATTACATTTGAAGAAGTGCCACCCGGGCATGTTCCAACAAGTATAACCCCAACTGCAAGTTCAAGTGGCAGCTTAAATATTTTTGTTAGTAGAAAAGCTAATAAAGGCATTATTGTGAATTGGGCAAGAGTTCCAAGTAATACATCTTTAGGTCTCGAAAATACTATCGCAAAATCGGATGCTTTCAATGTAAGTCCCATTCCAAACATTACTATCATAAGAAGTGGGCTGATATAGCTAGTCTTTATAAAAGTAAATGTTATAGGTCGAAATAGAGCAATAGCTGCTATAATTAAAACAATTACAGCCATGTATTTACCAACAAAACTACCGATCATTTTAAATGTTTTCATTATGAATCACCTCAAATAATTTTTATATTACATTTATAAAATGTAAGCCAATAGTTGAATAAAATATCTTATGTGTAAATTATATGATTGACATGGCTTTACTTTATCACACTTTAATATTGAATGCAATATTAAAATATATATTTATAGAAATTTTATATTTTGTTTGACATTTCTAATAATGATATATAGATTTTCTTATATAATATTGTATACTACATGCATAAAAAGTAGCATTGTAAAGGACTAAATTTATGAAAGCGTTGGGTGAAATTTTTCATCCCAAAGAAATAGAACATGATATATATGTCAATTGGATAGAACAAGGCTATTTTCATACAAAAGTAGATAAAAATAAAAAGCCTTATACCATAGTTATTTCCTCACCTAATGTTACAGGTGTGCTACATATGGGGCATGGGCTTAATAATACACTTCAGGATATACTGATTAGATATCACCATATGAAAGGCTATTCTGCATTATGGGTGCTGGGTAGTGTAAAATTAATCCCTACTTTTATTATTAAAGAATTAGGGCTTATCAATACGCACCTTGCTCTTTTTTTGCCTGTGGTATCTGCTTTTGGTACATTTTTAATACAACAATTTGTAGAGCGCGTTTCTGATGAAATAACTGAATCTGCTGTATTGGATGGTGCTTCAGAATTTCAAATTTTTGTTCATATTATGTTGCCGTTGATGCGTTCAGTTTTAATTTCACTAACGATATTTACTTTTATTGGAATATGGAATGACTTTGTATGGCCTTTTGTTGTTACTACAGATTCTGAATTGCATACTTTAAATTTAGCATTGGCAACATTGCAAAGTAATTATTTGGCCAACTATGGATTGATTATGGCGGGCCCTACTCTTATATTTTTGCCCCCATTTATACTCTATATTATTTTACAAAAAACATTTGTGGAAGGGATTGCTATGACAGGTTCAAAAGAATCTTAAAATATATTTTTTATTTCAAAATGGAGTTATTATTATGATAGAATTGCGTGTTTTAAGTTCTTTGGAAAAAGTGTTTCCTAAGCAAGAACCAAATACAGTTATGTGTGGTAATTCATTTTTTAAAAATGAAAACCATTCTTTTCAGGTTGCTTATAGTCTTCCAACTTTGGCAGATGTTTCAGAAGAGTTTAGCTGCAAAGTAGAAGGTGTTCCTAATGGGATGAAAGTAAAACTTTATGACGTAAAGCTCATGCCGTCTGAATATGCTGCTCATCCGAAAACAGATGATAACTATTTGACAACAGAGCCCGGTCTTTTCCCTGATTTATTAGAAGAGAGAAATAATAATATTATAAGAGTTACCCCGTCTTATTGGAAATCTTTGTGGTTAGAATTAATGGCGAGCCCTCAAGCAAAGGGTGGGAAATATAGTATTAGCATTAAATTTTATAAAGAGGGTAAAGAGATTAATTCTGTAGTATATGATTTTGTGTTAATTGATGCAAATTTACCAGAACAAGAATTATATTGTACACAGTGGTTTCATACCGACTGTCTTTGTAACTATTATAATGTAGATGTTTTTGGCGATGAATATTGGCAACTGGTAGAAAATTATCTTAAAGCCTCTGTAGAGCATGGCATGAATATGGTTTTGACTCCTGTATTAACCCCGCCACTTGATACAGAAATAGGTGGTGAAAGGTTGACAGTGCAGCTTATCAAAATTATGTATGATGATAATAAATATAGTTTTAATTTTGATAACTTTAAAAAATGGGTTATGATTGCCAAAAAAGTGGGCATTAAATATTTTGAAATTTCGCATTTATTTTCTCAATGGGGGGCTGCATATGCTCCTAAGGTTATAGTTCATACAGAAGGCGTTGCCAAACATATGTTTGGATGGCATACTGCTGCTTTGTCTGAAGAATATACAACATTTTTGAAGGAATTTTTGTCGAATTTGGTGAAAGAAATTAAGTCTTTGGGTATTGAAAAACAATGTTTCTTCCATGTCTCTGATGAGCCATCTTTAGAAGCCCTCGATTCATACAAAAAAGCGAAAGACATCATAAAGCCATATATTCTAGACTTCCCTCTCATTGATGCTCTATCAGATTTTGATTTTTATAAACATGGTGCCGTTGAATGTCCAATTCCAGCCAATAATCATATAGAGCCATTCTTAGAGGCGAAAGTTGATCCTCTTTGGGTATATTATTGTACAGCACAATATATAGATGTAAGCAATCGATTTTTTTCTATGCCAAGTGCAAGAAATCGTATTATAGGCTATCAAATGTTTAAATTTGATATTTGTGGATTTTTACATTGGGGTTATAATTTTTGGAATACGATGCATTCTAAAAAAGCGATAGACCCTTATAAAGTTACAGATGCAGGATGTGTTTTCCCTTCAGGCGATTCTTTTTTAGTATACCCAGGGGCAGACTATCAAGCAGATGTTTCTATTAGGTTGAAAGTTTTTAGTGAGGCATTATATGATTTACGTGCCATGAAAATGTTAGAAAAATTAAGTAGCAAAGAAGAAGTGCTTAAAATTATTGATTCTCAAAATGATATGACATTTTCTAAATATCCTCATGGCTCTGAATATATATTAGAAACTAGGGGAATTATCAATCAAAAAATTATGCAATTGTTATAAAATATTTAGGTTATAAATTAGGAGGAAAGTATTAAATTAGTAATGAAAAATTTGAGTTTGTTAATTATTTGTTTTAGTGTTTTAGCATGTGGTGGTGGCAAAGAATCTAAAAACACAATTGATTTATGGTTGGCACCGTTTGCATATGAGAGATAAATATAAAATCCAACCTGAAGGTTCATTTTTTACATTTGAAAGTGCTTCTTAGTTTTTTGTTGACGGCAAATCTGCTTTCATTATTACACCTCCTACGGGGTCTGTTATCTTTGAACATTCTGCCAAATTTGAATGGGATTATGTCCCTGCTATAAAGGATAAATTTGCCTATGCACCTTATGTTGTAGATTAACTGCAATCAGAGTATTTGAAATTAAAATATGATAAAATTAATGGGGCTGCCCGCCTATACGATGTTTTATTAAAAAATATTCAAAAAATGTTAAATGGGGAGTTAACTCCTCAGCAAGTTTTAGATTATACTGAAGTAGATGGTAAAAAAATAATAGCTGCCTTTTATAAATTTAAAACATATTAAATTATAAAATAACTAGAAAAATCATTAGGGTATACTGATAATTATAGTATATCCTAATTGTTTTTATAAAAGTTTTATATCCAGCACATAAAATTCAAAATATATAGATTTTCTTATATAATATTGTATACTACATGCATAAAAAGTAGCATTGTAAAGGACTAAATTTATGAAAGCGTTGGGTGAAATTTTTCATCCCAAAGAAATAGAACATGATATATATGTCAATTGGATAGAACAAGGCTATTTTCATACAAAAGTAGATAAAAATAAAAAGCCTTATACCATAGTTATTTCCTCACCTAATGTTACAGGTGTGCTACATATGGGGCATGGGCTTAATAATACACTTCAGGATATACTGATTAGATATCACCGTATGAAAGGCTATTCTGCATTATGGGTGCCTGGTACTGACCATGCGGGGATTGCAACACAGAATGTTGTTGAACGTAGATTAAAAAGTGAAGGCAAAAATAAGCATGATTTTGGTAGAGATAAATTTATTGAATTAACTTGGAAAGTGAAAGAAGAACATCATAAAACAATTACAGAACAATTAAAAAGAATTGGAAGTAGTGTCGATTGGCAGCGTGAAAGATTTACCCTTGATGAAGGGCTAAGCGATGCTGTCAAAGAAGTGTTTGTGAACCTATATAAAGAAGGGCTTATATATAGAGGGAAGTATCTTATAAATTATTGTCCTAGTTGTGGGACAGCCCTTGCAAATGATGAGGTCGACCATAAAGAAACAGATGGTGCTTTGTATCATGTCAAATATAAAATAAAAGACAGTGATGAATATATTGAAATAGCAACTACAAGACCAGAGACAATGCTTGGTGATACTGCTATTGCGGTGAATCCAAATGATGAAAGGTATAAGCATTTAAGCAATGATACAATAATTATTTTGCCTGTTGTAAATAGAGAACTTCGTTTGATAAAAGATGAATATGTTGATATGGAGTTTGGAACAGGTGCATTAAAGATAACACCTGCCCATGATATGAATGACTTTGTATTGGCACAAAAATATAATCTTCCTATAATAAATATATTGACTGAAAATGGTAGCATAAATGATAATGCCCCAAATGATTATATTGCTCTTACTCGTGAGGATGCACGCAAAAAAATAATTGAAGACTTGGAAAGCCTTGGTTTATATATTGGCAAAAATGATATAAAACATCAGGTTGGACATTGTTATCGCTGCCATAATGCAATTGAACCATATTATAGCGACCAATGGTTTGTAAAGATGAAGCCCCTTGCTGAAAAGGCATTGTCTGTTATAGCAGATGGTAGTATAAATATATATCCCGAGCGTTGGATAAATACATATAATCATTGGCTAACTGATATAAGAGATTGGTGTATAAGCCGTCAGCTTTGGTGGGGGCATAGAATCCCTGTTTGGTATTGTGATGACTGCTCTCATATGACTGTATCAAAAACGATAGCAACAGAATGCGAAGAGTGTCAATCAAAAAATATTAGGCAAGATGAAGATGTACTTGATACTTGGTTTTCATCATGGCTATGGCCTTTCTCCACATTAGGCTGGCCAAAAAATACAGAAGATTTACAATATTTTTATCCAACAAGCACATTGGTATCTGCGTATGATATTATATTTTTTTGGATAGCTCGAATGGTTATGGCGGGGACTCATTTTATGAAAAATATCCCGTTTAAAAATATATATCTTCATGGGCTCGTTCGAGATAAACATGGGAAAAAAATGTCAAAGAGCCTTGGCAATGGTATAGACCCTATCGAAATTATAGAGGAATATGGGGCAGATGCATTTAGATTTACCCTATCATTTATTACGAGCCTAGGGCAAGATATTTTACTCGATAGAGAATTGTTTAAGATGGGTGCGAAGTTTGCAAATAAAATATATAATAGCAGCCGTTTTATATTTTCAAATATTGATGATGAAAATAATATAAAAGATATAAATGAATATATAAAAAATGATACTCTTACAGCAAAAGATAAATGGATAATATCAAGGCTTGAAAGCACTATTAAAAATGTATCGACAGAGATAGATGAGTTTCGTTTTGATGAGGCTTCTCAATCTATATATAAATTTTATTGGAATGATTATTGCGATTGGTATATTGAACTTTCAAAGTTTGACTTGAGGCTTGGTGGCGAGGCTAAGGATAGAACTATTTCTGTTCTACTTTATGTGCTTGAAAAAAGTATATCATTACTTCATCCATTTATGCCTTTTATTACGGAGCATATATTTACTCATCTACCAAAAAAATATTCGGATAAAGAGGCTATTACTATTAGTGAATATCCAATTTATAATGAATCAAATTTTAATATCGATATTGAGAAATATTTTGATATATCTATAAATATTATCTCTTCAATTAGAAATATTAAAGTTAATTTTAATATTGCTCATTCTGTATCATTAGACATAAAACTAGTATATACAAATGATTTATTCAAAGAGGCGGTGAGTATATTTGAAAGTGATATTAATAATATGATTGCACCCTCTGTTGTTAGTATAGTAGAGTCTAGCGAGTTTACTAGAGAGAAAAATAGCTTTGTTAAAATTTTTGAAGGCGGGCAAATTGCTTTATGTTTGATGGGTGTTATCGATATTGAAAGCGAAAAGAATAGGCTGAAAAAAGATATAGAACAGTATGAAAAAGAGCTTTCAATAGTGCGAAAAAAATTAGGCAATGAAAACTTTATAAGTAAAGCAAAACAGTCGGCTATTGATACAGAAAAAAGAAAAGAAACAGAATTTGAAGACAAGCTCAAACATACAACAGATGTTTTTAATGCGATTTAAAAATAGTTTTATTTTTGGAGTATTGTTGTATATTAGATATTATATTTTTTATAAACAACATAATATTTAACAATTGTATATAATTGAATTAATTATATTAATGGTGTAGAATATTTCGAGTCATAATATTAGGAAATAATTACATGTTTAATGCGAAGATAAAAGAGATTAGTGAGAAATTTGTTGTCGATATTGGAAGTGCTGATACAAAAGAAATGCTTAAAGAGATACATTCATCCTTACTTGGGAAAAAAGGCATAATTACCGATTTGCTTAAAGAAATGGCATACTTGGATGTAGAGGCAAAAAAAGAGCATGGCAAACTTATAAATATATTAAAAACCACATGCGAAAATGCTATGGGAATAAGGCAGAAAGAGATAGAAGAGGTTTTATTATTAAAAGAATTTGAAAGTGGAAAGGTAGATATAACTTTACCAAGTAGAATGCCGCTTTCTGGGAATATACATATACTAACACAAGTTGAAGAAGAAATTATTAGTATTTTTCAAAACATGGGGTTTATACCTGTTGATGGTAATGAGATTGAAGATGATTATCATAATTTTGAAGCATTAAATATTCCATCATACCATCCTGCCCGTGATAGCCATGATACACTTTTTATCGATGATAAATATTTACTTAGAACACATACTTCAGGTATGCAAGTGCGTATTATGAAAGAAACGTCGCCACCAATTGCAGCATTATCTCCGGGGAAATGTGTACGTCATGATGCAGTTGATGCAAAACATTCGCCAGTGTTTCATCAGATAGAGGGATTTTTAGTTGATAAGCATATTACATTTGGCGACTTGAAAGGATGTTTAGAACACTTTTGTAAAAAGATGTTTGGTGAGAAAACATCTATTCGACTACGCCCCGACTATTTTCCTTTTGTAGAGCCCGGTGCTGATATAAGTGCAAGTTGTATTATATGTAATGGCGAGGGTTGTAAAACATGTGGGTATGAGGGTTGGATAGAAATACTTGGATGTGGAATGATACATCCTAAGGTATTTGAACATGCAGGATATGACCCATATTTATATAGTGGCTTTGCATTTGGTCTTGGTATAGAGCGTGTTGCTATGATAAAATATGGCGTCCCCGATATACGAATGTTTTATGAAAATGATATTGAATTTTTATCTCAGTTTTAAGAAATTGATTTGTATTGATATGATATATAAGAAAATGGTAATAATGATTGTTGAATTAAGTAGAATAACAGAGGTTTTGTAAAAATGAAGATTCCATATAGTTGGCTTAAAGAATATATTGATTTAGATGACCGCTCTATTGAAGATGTTGCAAAAATGCTTACTCTTTCAGGGACGGAGGTTGTATCAATAAATAAAGTTGGTGGGGATATACCTGGTGTTGTTGTTGGTAAGATAATATCAAATAGAAAACATCCCGATGCGGATAAGCTTTCTATATGTAGCATTGATATTGGTGATAATAGCCCTATCCCTATCGTATGTGGGGCACAAAATGTTTCTGACAATATATTTGTACCTGTTGCAACAGTTGGTTCACTATTGCCGAATGGGAGCACTATAAAAAAGACATCTATACGTGGATTTGAAAGCAATGGCATGATATGTTCAAAAGAAGAGCTCGGCTATGAAGATGAATCTGCTGGTATATGGGTATTAGATTGTGATGATAGCGTATTAGGTAATTCTATTTCTACTGTTATTGGTACTACTGACTATATACTTGATTTGGATGTAACTACAAATAGGGCTGATTTATTAAGTGTTCTTGGTATTGCAAGGGAATGTGCTATTTTATGTGAGAAGCGTCTTACAACTCTTGATATAAAAGATTATGATAATGTTGGCGGCAATATTGAGATAACTGTAGAAGAAGAAGAAGCTTGCCCTAGGTATTCAGCTAGATTTATATTTGATGTTGAAATAGGTCCTTCGCCCGATTGGCTTATTAGAAGGCTTAATAATTCTGGTGTAAGAAGTGTTAATAATGTAGTCGATATTACAAATTATGTTTTACTAGAGTATGGGCAGCCACTTCATGCTTTTGACTTGGACAAAGTAGAAGATAAAAAAATCATTGTAAGAAATGCAAGGGACGGTGAAACTTTGCATGCTATAAATGGCAGTATGATAAATCTTACAAATGAGATGCTTGTTATAGCGGATGGGAAACACCCTATCGCCATTGCAGGTGTTATGGGTGGACTTGATACTGAAATATCTGAAACAACAAAAAATATTATAATAGAGAGTGCCTATTTTGAACCTATAAAAGTTAGAAAAAGTTCAAAACTTGCGGGGATAAAAAGTGATGCATCATATCGTTTTGAACGTGGTGTCGATAGAGCATCTACTGTTTTAGCCTTAAATAGGGCAGTAGATTTAATACTTAATATTACAAAAAGTGGAAAAATTGCATCAAAGGTAAAAGATGTCATTGCAAAACCCCCTCAAAAAAAGATTATTATATTCAATATCTCTCTTACAAAAAAATATTTAAATCTTGATTTATCTATAGCTGAAGTATCATCTATATTTAAGAGATTTTATTTTTCTACAACGCAGGCAGGTGAAGGCTCTCTTAAAGTAGATATCCCTTCTTATCGCTATGACCTTTCAATTGATATCGATTTGCTTGAGGAGATAGCCCGTATTTATGGGTACAATAATATTGAAACAACAAGACCTAGTATTAAATCTAATTTTATAAAAACAGATTATGATATGCTTTCAAAAATACGACATGCCTTTTCAGGTTTTGGATTATTTGAGACAAAGCATTATTCTATTGGTTCATCAAAAATACATAAAATGGTTGGTTTTGATGAGGCATTATTTATTAATGTCAAAGAGCCTATAAATGTTGATTATGATATATTAAGACCTTCTTCTTTTGTCTCTCTAATGAATACAGTATCATATAATAAAAAAAGGCGTGGCTTAAATGCTAGATTTTTTGAATTAGGCAATGTGTTTTATAAAAATCTTAATTCAAATAGTGAAGAATTGTATATAGAAAAAAAAATGCTTTCTGCTGTTATATATGGCAATACAATACAGAAGTCTTGGAATGAAGTTGCTCGTAAGAGTGATATATTTGATATCATTGGTATAGCAGAGGCTTTTATAACTAAAACTATGGGTATAGATAGTTTTAAAATTATACCTAAAGATAATTTTTTGTTTATTCCATTTAAAGGTGCTGATATAAATATTGCTGACGAATATATTGGTCGAATAGGGCAGGTACATCCTAAAATATTAAATATATTTGATATAAAAGATGATGTGTTCTTCTTTGAGATTGATGTTAGAAAAGTTATTGATTATTCAGAGTCTAAGAATGCTTCTGAATATATGTATAAAGACATCGGTAAATATCCATCTATGTATAGAGATTTAGCCCTTATATGTTCTAAAGATTTAATTTTTGATGATGTACTTAGGAGTATTAAAACATCTAGTAGTATTATAAAATATGTTACAGTTGCTGATAGATATGAGGGTCCTCAGGTAGAAGAAGGCAAAATTTCAATAGCTATATCTATTGTATATAATGATAATACCCGCACACTTTTAGAGGAAGATGTTAATAAATGTGAGAGTTCTATATTAGAGATGCTCAAAAATAAATTTGATATAGTTCTTAGAAGCTAAAATATAGATGTACCAAAAATAATAATCTATATAAAATAGTTTTTCCATATAATTTCTGGGGGATATTATAATGGATACTAAAAAATATGGTTTTATATTTTCATATCCATTTGGACATAGTTTTTATTTTTTTTCGTTTTTTATAATTGGTTTATCTTTTGCCATAAATATTAAAAATGTAGATTATATTTTTTATCTATTACTTTTTGCCATTGCTATTACAATATTTTCTCTAATATCTATACTTTTTTTCAACTACTATAATAATAAGATTTTTGTTGTTTTATTTATTATAGTTTCACTTATATCGGGCTATACATATGCATCTATCAAATATTACAATGTATTTAAATACCCAACCTCTGATTACACAGGTAATATAAAAGATATTAAAGGTTTTTCCGCCAAAGTTATTTCTTATAATGGACTTAATATGAACAGGCATGTTTATGTTGTCGAGATGAACTTTTTGCATGATGGGATTAATTGGCATAGATATTCTTCAAAAATAAGGCTTTATAGTTATAATGATAAGATGTTGAACATAAATGATACAATCACTTCGACAGCCAAAATAAAATTATATAAAGATATATTTACGAACAACACAGAAGTAGATAGAAAAATATTATCGATGCTTGAAAAAAAGTCATTGGTAGGAGTAGCTACTTCATATAACTATCATAATATAATAATTGTAGATAATGGATTTAATCTTGTAAATTATATGAACAAATATTTTATACCACTGAGAATATTTATAAAAGAAGCACTTTCTAAACATATCAATAGTGTCAATTATTCTATAGCACAATGTTTACTTATAGGAGACAAATATATATTGTCATATAGTTTACAGCAAAATTTTCAGTTGCTTGGGATATCACATATATTGTCTGTTTCTGGGCTACATCTTGGAATAGTATATTTTATTTTGTTTTCATTTCTATCTATATTTCCGATTAAACTTCAATTTAAAATGATAATATCTAGTATAATGATTTTATTTATATATTTGCCAATAACGCTATATTCAATACCAATAATGAGAGCCTCTTTGATGATGGCATTCATGACTGTCACAGTATTACTTGATAGAAGTCGTAATATATTAAATACACTTTTATTCACGGCATTTATTATACTTGTTGATAATCCACAAGCAATAAAAGAGATAAGTTTTCAGTTTTCTTTTCTAGCGACGCTTTCACTTATTCTTTATATGCCTATATTTAATAGTATAATAAAAAGTCTGACCTATATATTAAAAACGATATTGTCATTTTTTATTGTAAGTATTGTCGCAAATATAATGCTACTACCATTGATAAGTAATTATTTTGGTACTATTACCCTTACATCAATTATAGCGAATATATATGCCGTGCCATTAACATTTTTTATAATCATATTAGATATAATAACAGTTGTTCTATATTTTATATATAGCCCACTTTCTATAATACCATCGAATATAAATAGTATGATAATTGATATAATGCTTATGCTTACAGATTCTCTTGCGGGGCTTGATATACTTAGGTATGAATTAACATTACATTTTAATCTAGCTTTAATTATCACTTTAATTATGATTGTAATATCGCTGATAATAAATTATATTTTTCATAAAAATAAGGCGGGTAAATATTTTGAGAATATATAAAATTATATTATTTAATAAAAAAAGAAGGCAGCGGGGAGTAGTCCCACAATGCCCTCTTTTAATTATAGTGTAATCTAATTATTATCGTTTATTTTTTACTTCTCTTTCTAATTTTTGGCATTTTAATCTTTATACTTTTCATTTCAATGCTAGCCCGTCTATTTCTTTTTATATCTATTGCAGCGACCCCTTGAGATGATACACTTACACTATTTTCAAGTGGGCTACTGTTATTATTATCTCCTTCAAATGAATCATCAAGCGAAACATAAGAGCCACGTATTGCCTCTTCAAGGGCTAAATCATCATCGTCATCTTTAGGATTAGGCTTTATAAGTTTGAGGTCATAGGCAATAAGGAATATACATGGCAAGAATATAAGTGTAAGGAATGTTGCAAATAATAGACCATAAGCCATTGCCATAACAATAGGTACAATAATATCAGCACTACCACCAATGCCATATACAGTAGGCAGTAGGCCAATTATTGTAGTTAGAGACGTAAGCATAACAGGTCTAAATCTTGCTTTAGCCCCGTTTATAATACTATTAATAACATGCTTTCTTGTAGTGGCATGTCCGCTGTCCATAATACGGTTAATTAAATCAACCATAACAATGCCATTATTTACAACAACCCCAGAGAGTCCAATTATACCTATGAATCCCATAAATGATATTGGCATACCATGGAAATAGAATGCCCAAAGTACACCAATTAAACCAAATGGTATAATTATCAAAACTATTAGAGGCTGTACTATTTTATTAAACTGTAGAAGTAGAACAAGATATATTACAAATATAGCGATTAGTAAACTTACTATAAGTGCGGATAAACTTTTAATTGTCTCTTCAACCTCACCAGCAAATTCTAATTTCATACCTTGATATCTGCTTGATATATCTGCAAACTCTTTTTCTACGGCTTCTTTGACCAATTTGGATGTAGTTTCACCTTCTACAACATCGGCTTCTATAGTAATAGCACGCTCGCCATTATAATGCTGTATAGAAGATAAGCCCTCTCTATATTCAATTGTAGCAATATCTCTTAATATTATAAGCCTACCTGTTTGATTTGGGATGAGTAAACCTAGTAGGAAATTTTCATCTCTTGTATAAGATTTCTCAAATTGTACTCTAAAATCCATTTCATTGTCAAGCCTTTGTAATGATGTAGCGACAGCCCCATTATATGCAGTACGTACCTCTTGGGCGACAGTAGCCACTGTTATACCTAGCTGTGCAAGCCTCTCATAATTAAATTTTAGAATCATCTCTGTTTTACCGGGCTTTTGATTATTATCTATATTGTAAACGCCATTAATTGTTTTTAAATAAGCTTCTACTTCATTTTTTATTTTGGTTGAGGCTTCTATATCATTACCTACAACTTTAATATCAACAGCTTTACCAGCATTAACAGCTCCCTTTACAGATACAGTTAATATTTGAACCTTGCTTTCTATATCAGTTTCATCAAGAGCTTTAATTAAAGCATTATTTATGTCGTCTGCCGTACGTTCTCTTTCTGCAGATGGCACCAAATATATCATTGAGCCCGCGAGGCTGCCAAGTTCTTCACTTACAATACCCTTATCTACATTTTCACCAATAAGAGTATATAATGCCATCAGCTCTTCAGGCTTTACAATCTCAAGTATAATATTTTCTATTTCAGATATGACTTCTTTGGTTGTATCAATAGGTGTACCAATACCAGTATCAATATTTACTATTACAGTATCAGCACTTGTATCGTATACGAGGACGAAGTTTTCAAACATTTTTATACCGAGCATTATAGTTATAGCAAAGAGTCCAAGTAATGCAACTAAAATGATATATCTTGTCTTTAAGCATAAAGCAAGTATTTTTCCAAATGCTTCTCTTGCTGGATTAAATAAAGCATCTTTATCAAATTTCTTTTTCTTTGGCTTTGTATTATCTTCTTCTTTCTCTTTTTTACGATTTTCATTAAGCTGATTTGGTAATATAAATAAAGCCTGTAGTAAACTAGCTATTATGGCAAACATAACAACCTTTGGGAATATATTTATAAATTTACCCATAACGCCTGTAACCATAAGCATGGGTGCGAATGCTGCTATTGTTGTAATAGAAGAAACAAGCATAGGTGCTGCCACATCCATAATACCCGCAACTATTGCTTGAAGTGGTTTTAAGCCCTTACTTTTAAAGTTAAATATATTCTCCGAAACAACAATACTATTATCAACAATCATTCCAAGTACGGTAATTATAGCCGCCAAAGATATAGTATTAAATGTAATATCAGCAAATACCATATATATAAATGTCATAAGTATTATTAAAACCATACCAACACTTGTCCATATAGCACTTCTTGTGTCTAAGAATATCAAGAGAACTACAAATATAAGCACAAATCCAGAAATCAAGTTTGATATAACAACATCGATAAGCGATTTTATTGTCCTTGAATTATCACTAATAGGACTTATAACGAGGTTGTCTGGGAGTTGGTCCTTATTATCTTCGATGTATTTTTTTACAGTTTCTATGGTATCGATAATATCAGTATTCTCTTTTTTTACGATGCTAATTGATACCCCTGCTGTTTTATTGACATTCATAAATACATCTTTTTCTTCAAAACCTTGTTGTATTCTAGCAACATCATTAACTCTTACTCTTTGTCCATCAAAGCCAGAGCGTATAATAACTTCACCGACTTCAAGGGGGTCATCAAATTCTCCGATTGTGACTATAGTTTGTTCGACTTGTACAGACTGTAAATCTCCACCAGTAGAGCGTACATTTCTTGCTGCAATGCTTTGAACTATATCATTTAAGGCAATATAGTTTTGTTTCATAGCATCAGGCTTTACATAAATATGTACTTCGGGGTCTACATAACCTTTGGTTCTTATTTCAGCTACAGGGTCAAGCCTTATAAGCTCTTTTTCTAATATATCAACATATTTATAAATATCGGCCTCAGTTCCTTCCGTTCCCTCTTTTAGGTGCACCCCAATTGTATAAACAGACATAAGTTTTGGGTTTACATCTATTACCCGAATCTCTTCTACATCTGGGGAAATATCGGGCACATTTTGCATCTTTCTAAACACCTCATCTTTAACAGAAGTGAGGTCATCCATTTCTTGATCCAGTTCTATCTTTATGATAGCAAGATTTTCGAGTATTGTTGAAGTATATTCTTCAATACCTACAATTTGCTGTAGCTCCTCTTCAATTGGTATAACAGCATTCATTTCGACATCGATAGTAGCAGCCCCGGGATATGTTACAGATATAAGCATCATATCTAAGTCTGTTGAAGGGAACGTCTCTTGACGTAAGAGTGTTAGAGAGAAGCCTCCACCTAGTACAATCAAAAGTACTATAATATTTACAAGCATTCTGTGATGTGCAAAATAGCCAAATAATTTTCTCATAATATTTAATATTTCCTTGAAAATAATTTTCTATTATATTATAAAACTTTGTTTAAAATATAATAGAATAATAATATTTAATTTTTAGTTTATTGTATGAGTTACAGTAAATAGCTCTTTATAATCGTAGTAGTTATTGATGAGCTGATATTCCAAGTCATTTAGGTTTAGTTTCTCTGTAAGTATAAGATTTTCTGTTTCTATTACATCAATTAGTTCAATTCTACCTTGATTGTATTTTGTCATTTGTGTTTTCAAGGCGGACTCAAGCGATTTTATTCTGTTTTTTTTTGTATCTAGCATATCTGTTATAGCATTATAGCGTAGTATAGAATTTCTCATTCTAGTATTATAATCTAGCACCATATTTCTATATTGCATATTAAATTTTTCTAGTGAAATTTCTGCATCCTTTAGATTTGCCTTACTTGCTCTATTGCCTATTGGGTATGAAAATTTAAAGCCTACAAAATAATCTACATTTGTCATTTTACTGATAGAATTAAAATATCCACTACTGTCATCAGCACCAACGCCAACACCCGCAACTATTGATAAGTCTGGCATTGTGAGATTTTCTTGTATTGCGATATTATTTGCAATGCGTTCGCCATTTTTACTGGCTAGTCTACCATATGAACTTTGATTAAATGGTATAAACTCTGGTTTTTCACCGATAGCTCTTTCTAAGTCTACCTCCCATTGTTGATGGTCTGGTCTTATTATACCTGTATTTGTTATGAAAAATTTTAATGTATTAATTAATGATATAACTTGTTCTCGATATTGTGTTACCATGTCCATATATTGAAATGTTTGTGCTTTTGACTGCTGATAGCTATCATTATCTATAAGTCCTGATCTATAGCGTCTCAATGTTCTGCCTTCTACATTTTTTGCATTTAAAAGTGCCGAGTCAATACCTTGTAGTGATTTTTCTAATCCTATCCATTGATAATATATTTTTTGATATGCGACTAAGAGATTGTTGTTACTTAGCATAGATGTATCTCTTGTTATATCAATAGCAAACCTTGCATCTTCAATTCTATATCTATCTGCCATACCAAAGAAATTGCGTAATATGGGTTGTGAAACTGTAAGGTTTATAGTCGGCTGGTATCTTGCACCTTTTGGGTCTGAATAAAACATAGTTGTATTTGTTAGAGATACTTGCCATCTTGTCCCAGAATATGGGATAAGAGAACCTGCTCCAATGCTTCTACCGATACCAATTCCACTAGAAGGGGCGATGGGTAATAATGAAATCGTTTGGCCTTGAGTACCAACAGCACCTAAGTCTGCGCTGAGGTTTACATCGCCAGTGCCTTTTTCTCTCATTAGATTAACTTCAGAGCTTTCTATATCTAGTAGGTTTAATTGTATTGAAGGCAAACTTCTTTTTATACTTTCAATATATGCATCGTAAGTGATGTAGTTTGTGGTGGTAGTGTCGACATCATTTGAAAAAAGATATCTTCCAGTTTCTCTAAATGCTTTTTCTTGTTCTGTTAATTCTTCTAATTCTTTATTTTCATTTTGTTCTTCTTCTTGAGCATACAAAAACGTTACTGAAAATAATAGCATGAAAAATAATATATGTATCTTTTTAAACATTGAAAACTACTCTCCCATTATTATGAATTTAAAAAGCTATTAACCAAAACATAATAAATACCTATTTTGTAAAATAATAAAACTATGTAGTATTTATCTACCTCTTCCTTTTTCCTTTTCTTTTTTAAAATGTAGCACAATAGGGGTTCCTCTAAAATCAAATATTTCTCTAAATTTGTTTTCTAGATACCTTTTATAATCGAAGGTAAGTTTTTCGGGATGATTTGAAAATATAGAAAATGCAGGCGGATTAGTGCCTATTTGAACTACATAGAATATTTTGAAACTAGTTCTACCAACATTTAATGTATATTGACGACTAGCTCTTACCATAGTTTCTGTTAGTGAATGCGTGCTATATTCCATCTTTCTAGTTTTCGCAACTCTGATAGCTAGTGATAAAAGTTTTTCAGATGTTGTTTTATGTGTTGCTGTAAGTTTTGTGTATATGGCATATTGTAGCACAGGGAAGTTGTCTTTCATAAATGCTTCGTATTCATTCCAAGTTGTAGGTTTTTCTCGAATGTCCCATTTGTTTGCAGCTATTACAATACCCTTTTTTCTTTCAATAATTAAACTTGCGATTTTTTTATCTTGCTCGGTAAGCCCTTCTTGCATATCAAGTAAAAGTATACAAACATCAGAGGCTTCTATTGCATGTACCGATCTATTTACACTATAATATTCAACACTTGTATGTACATTTCTTTTTCTTCTCATCCCAGCTGTATCAATGAGGCATATATCATCATTATTAAATGTAAAGTGTACATCAATACTATCTCGAGTTGTACCCGCTTCATCATGGACAATGCTTCTTTCTTTGCCAAGTATTGTGTTTAAAAATGTAGATTTACCTGCATTTGGTTTTCCAACAATTGCAATTTTTATTTCATCATCTTTTCTTTGGTTTTCTTCGCCTGAAGGTGTTAGAGATAGAGATACTCTCTCCATTTCTTCTAGTAGCTCACTTATACCACGCCCATGTTCACTACTAATAGGGACTATGTCTTTGACACCTAGATTTTGAAAATCATACACTAGGCTTTCTCTAGATTCACTATCTACTTTATTAACAACAAGTATTATAGGTTTATTTATTTTTCTAAGTTCTTGTAAAAAATGTCTATCATCGGGGTGGCTTTCGCTGACATCGACAAGGAAAAGGATTATGTCTATATTTTTGGCGACATCAAATGTTTTGTTTCGTACTTTATCATTAAGTATATCATCACTTTTTTCTAGTAGGCCACCTGTATCATAGAGCATAATCTCTACATCATCTATCCTTATAAATGCATCATTGATATCACGTGTTACCCCGGGAGTGGGTTCGACTATAGATTTACGACTACCAACTAGTCTATTAAAGAGTGTGGATTTGCCGACATTTGGACGACCTATTATTGCTATATGTATCATAGTTATGAATGATAACATATTTTGCTAAAAAATAAAGAGAGTAATGCTCTTTATATATGTTTTTATGTTATGATTTATATTGACAATTGCCATAAATTATATAAACTATATAAATTGAGGGGATTATTAATTAATGAAAAAAGTGAACATATATATTAAAGCAATCTTTTGTATTTGCCAAAATATAACAATCCAGTTTACCCCCCCCTATATAAATCTAACATTAAAAACAATTATGTCTAGGGCTTTATCTTCTAAGCCTATAACGATTAATAAAACTAGGCACAGGTATTCTTATGTCTTTTTTATAATAAATTGAAAATTATTATATTGAAGGAGAATGATTTATGAACAAATTTAAAAATGCGGTATTACTACTTTTGGCAGCGGTGATGATTTTTGCTATCTCATGTGGCAATACCGATCCAAACAATGAAATTGAAGATAAAAATCCTGCCCCATGGGACGGAACAACAGCAACGGAAGGTAAGACAGAATCTGATGTCTACATAATAACAGAAGCCGCACATTTAGTTTGGCTTGCTAGTGATGCTGCTGGTGCGGAAATTACAAAGAATATTCGCTTCGATGCCAATATTGATATGAATAAAAAAAGCTTTGGTGGGATAAAAAAGTTTACTGGCTCAATGGACGGCAATGGCAAAAGTATAAAAAATCTACTTATAGAAAAAACAACTAGTAATGCGGGGCTAATTCTTGAGTTAGGCGACGGCGGTAGTATTAAAGACTTAACAATTGAAAGCGGTAGTATAAAAGCAACTGCTAGTGGTTCTGTTGCTACTGCTCCTGCTGGTGCATTTGTTGGCAAGGCTACTGGCACAATAACAATTACAGGTGTTTTAAATAAAGCTTCTGTAGAATCTGGTACTGGTACTCGTGCTGGTGGTATTATTGGTTCTGCTGGTGGGTACAACAACAATTAACAATGCTTCTAATACAGGGGCTATAACTGGTGGTATTATTGGCGGCGTTTTTGGTACAGTGAAAATTAACTTTGTTTATAATTATCAAGATATTGAGATGATTGGTGTTATTAGAGGAGGTACTGTAGCTATAACAGATAGCTATAATTTATATACTACTCTTGAAGATGGCGTTACTACACTTACTGTTGAGAAATTCGCACAGCAAGGTAGTTTTGATGGATGGGATTTTAATACTATATGGACAATGGGTTCTGAGTATCCTGTATTAAAATAGTATTCTTACACAGTCTAGTTGCATGTTATAAATATTTATAATGTACAACTATGCCATGTCAAGACACCTTGCTTTAATGTGAGGTGTCTTTTTTTTATATCATGCATTAGTAAATGGCGCGTTCTTGACAATTTCATTTGAATTATATATGCTATTTATATATATGAAATCAAGGAGTTTTTTAAAAGCATGGACTATAAAAATACAATTAATCTACCGCAAACATCTTTCCCAATGAAAGCTGGTCTAAGAGAAAAAGAACCTAAGATGCTTAAAGAATGGAATGATATAAACCTATATCAAAAAATTAGAGAAGCAAGAAAAGGTCGCCCTCTATATATTCTCCATGATGGGCCTCCATATGCAAATGGTGATATACATATGGGGCATGCTTTAAATAAAATAGTCAAAGATATTATTATAAGGTATCATAGTTTACTCGGATTTGATACGCCATATATACCGGGTTGGGATTGCCATGGTCTACCTATCGAGCATAGGGTTGTCCAAGATTTGGGTGATAAAAAAGAAAGCATACCAACAAATATACTACGCAAAAAATGTAGGGCATATGCACAAAAATATGTAGACAAACAAAAGAAGCAATTTCAAAGGCTTGGCGGTATAGGCGATTGGGATAATCCATACCTTACAATGAGCCGTGAATATGAGGCAGAAATAGTCCGTGTGTTTTCTGAACTTGTAGAAAAAAAATATATTTATAAAGGCATGCGTACAATACATTGGTGTGTAGATTGTGCTACTGCATTGGCTGAAGCTGAAGTAGAATATGCAAGTCATAAATCTCATAGTGTATATGTAAAGTTCCCTATCAAAAATAAAATAAACGATAGGCTTGATAAAAATGTTAGTGTGATGATTTGGACTACAACACCTTGGACACTGCCTGCGAATATGGCTTGTGCATTTAATGATGCTTTCGATTATGTTGCTGTCAAAATGGACGATGGATATTCTATAATGGCAGAGGCATTGGTTGAGCAAGTATTATCAAAGCAAGGTATAGACCATAATAGTGTAGAAAAAATAGCACTTACTATGGAAGAAATAAAAAACTTAGAAATACAACATCCATTTGTAGATAGAATATCTAAGGTTGTATTTGCAGGTTATGTTGCAAGCGATACTGGTACAGGCGTTGTTCATACAGCACCTGGTCATGGTAGCGAAGATTATCATACAGGCTTAAAAAATGGTCTTGAAATATATTGCCCAGTAGATAGACAAGGTAAATATACAAAAGACTTCCCCGAAATGGAAGGTGTAAAAATATGGGATGCCAATTCTAAGATAGTGGCATTATTAAAAGATAAAAATGTACTCTATTATGATGAACATATTGAACATAGCTATCCTCATTGTTGGAGATGTAAAGAGCCATTAATATTCCGTGCGACTGAACAATGGTTTATGAAAATAGATAATAATAATTTACGCGAGAATACACTTTCAAAACTTGATGATGTAAACTTTTTTCCAAAATGGGGAAAAGATAGAATGAATAATATGCTTTCTAGTCGACCTGATTGGTGTTTATCTCGTCAACGTGCTTGGGGAGTGCCTATACCTGCATTCTATTGTAAAAAGTGTGGTGAGACTATTTTGACACCAGAGACAACAAAGAGTGTTGCTGATATTGTGAAAGAGAAGGGTGTCGATATATGGTTTGAACTGCCTGCGAGTGAATTATTGCCAGCTCATATAAAATGTACATGTGGGGCGGGTGTTTCAGATTTTGACAAAGAAAATGATATCCTTGATGTATGGTTTGATGCGGGTGTTTCTGCATTTGCAGTAGGCAAAAGCCATAGTGAATTAAAGTTTCCTGTAGACTTATATATAGAAGGAAATGATCAATATCGTGGATGGTTTCAAGCGGCTATGTGGCCTTATATGGCTATACATAATAAACCACCATATAAAAATCTTGTAACATGTGGTTGGATGCTCGATGAACATGGGCATGCTATGCATAAAAGTGTTGGTAATGTTATTGCACCAGATTATGTTATAGATAAATATGGTGTTGATGTGCTAAGGCTTTGGATAATTAGTGAGGATTTCAAAGAGGACTTGCGAATTGGCGAAACTGTACTTGTTGCAGTATCCGATGCTTATAGAAAAATAAGAAATACATTCCGTTATATACTTGGAAATACAGGCGACTTTCACCCACAAAAAGATATGGTTAGCGAGAGCGAAATGCCTAGTATCGATAGATATGCTATTTCAAGGCTAAATACATTTTTGAAAATATCAAAAGAAAAGTTTGATGATTTTGAATTTCATATGTTCTATCAAAGGCTTACAAATTATTGCTCGGCAGAATTATCATCAACATACCTTGACATATTAAAAGACAGGCTTTACTGCGATGGTAAATCTTCAAAAAGTAGAAGGAGTGCACAGACTGTACTTTATAAAATATTAGAAAGCCTTGTTCGAATGATAGCACCTGTGCTTCCATTTACAGCTGAAGAGATATGGCGAAATTATAAAGGCGATGAGGCTGGTTCTATTCATCTACAAACATTTATATTAGCAGATGAAAACCTTATTGATAGTGCACTTGAAGAGAAGTGGTCTAAGATATTACATGTCCGTGATGATGTGCTTTTATCGCTTGAAAGGGCAAGAGATAATTCTACGATAGGTAAATCGCTTGAAGCAAGTGTATCTATAGCTGTTAAAGATGAGGTTATAAAAACATATTTGGAAGAGGAGATAGAGGCATTAAAAGATATATTTATCGTAAGTAAAGTTAGCCTAGTAAATGATAAAGATGAAAATTTTATAGAAGGTTCATTGTCATTTGTGCGTACAGAGGCATCGACTTCTACAAAATGTATACGCTGTTGGGGGCATTATGATGATGTTGGTGCGAACAAGGAGCATCCTGAACTATGTTCTCGTTGTGCTGCTTCATTATAATTTTATGAGAATACAATTGGATAAGGGTGTGATATGAAGTATAGAAATTTGGGTAATACTGGTATTGAAGTAAGTGAGATAGGGCTCGGCTGCGAACATCTTGAAAAAAAAAGTTATGAATTAATAAAATCAGTAATTGACATTGCTTTTGAAAATGGTATTTCAATACTCGATATTTTTATGTCAGAGCCTGAGGTGCGTTCAAATATTGGTAAAGCAATTAAAGGCTATCGTGATAAAATTATTTTGCAAGGGCATATTGGTTCTGGTTGGTTAGACGAACAATATGGTCGTACTCGTAAAATAGATGAGTGCATATTTTTCTTTGAAGATTTTATGAAACGTTTGGATACCGATTATGTTGATATTGGTATGATTCATTATGTTGATACAAAAGAAGATTATGATAATATTTTTGAAGGCGAGATAATTCAATATGCAGAGCGGCTAAAAAAAGAGGGCAAAATTAGAGTCATTGGTATGAGTTCTCATAATCCTATTGAGGCTTTGCGTGCGGTCAAAACAGGCTTAATCGATGTATTGATGTTTAGCATAAATCCTGCTTATGATATACTTTCGGAAGACACAGATATTGACGGGCTATTTGCTTCAAAAACATATGAGAATGAAAATTTAAATGGTATAAATAAAGTTAGAAATGAGCTATATCAAACATGTGAGGCGATGAATGTTGGTATAACTGTAATGAAAACTTTGGGTGCGGGGACTTTGCTTAATGAAAAAACTTCACCATTTGGAATAGCACTTACCGTGCCTCAGGCAATTCATTATAGCCTTACTCGCCCTGCGGTATCAAGCGTTTTGATAGGATGTAATTCGCCCGAGCAGGTTTTAGATGCTGTCAAATATGAAAATGCTTCGGATGAAGAGCGTGATTATTCGGTGATTTTAAGTGCTACATCTAAGTTTTCTGCAAAGGGCAGATGTATGTATTGCAACCATTGCCTGCCTTGTCCATCAAGGATTGATATTGCACAGGTAAATAAATATTTGGACTTGGCTAAGCTAAGTGAACAAATACCAGAAACAGTGAAGCAACATTATTCTCTTCTGAATGCTACAGCACAAGACTGCATTGCCTGTGGGAATTGCGAAAAAAATTGTCCATTTGAAGTTGCTATTATTGATAAAATGGAAGAGGCAAAAAAGGTCTTTGGTAAATAATTATTATTTATAAAGGCTAGTAAATTGTTCGAGTAGATAAGGGGGGATTATGGCATTGTTAAAGTGTAGAGAATATGATAAATATGTTTTAAAATGTTTATCTGAATTTATAGAGCCCGTGCATAAGAGTCTTATAGTAGATGCTGCTACTATAAGCATGAATATATCATAAGAAGATAAAAATATTATAACGAAGGCTAATAATTATCCAGTTTATAAAGACCGCATGGATTGGTCTCTAGTTTATCTTAAGCAAGCAGAATTAATAGAATCAACTGGTAGGGGAATTTATAAAATCACAGATTTTGGTAGAAAGTTTTTAGAAGAGAACCCTAATTTTGATTTTAAGATAATGAAAGAGAAAACGCCATATTTGCAAAATGAAAAGTCGAAGTCAAAGAATAAGTTAACCAATGATGATGATAATACTAATGAAGAAAACAATGAAAGTGATGAAATAAAACTTACAACTGAAAACTATTATGAAAGTATTGAGGTTGAAATATTAAGCCGCCTCAAATCTTTGGATAGCAAAAATACTGTTGATAAAGGCACTCAATTTGAAAACATCTGTCTTGATTTGCTTGAAAAAATGGGCTATGGCGAAAAAGATAGAACAGGTGGTTCTTATGATAGGGGCATTGATGGCACTCTTACACTAGATAAATTTGGATTTGACAGGGTGGGTATTCAATGTAAATGTTATGCGAGCGGCAATATAACAGATAATGAAATCACCAAATTTTATCATGGGCTAAAAAATGTAAATGGAATTAGCCGTGGTATTTTTATCACTACAACAGATTTTACACAGCAAGCCAAAAAAGTAGTCGAAGAAACCAAAGATATAAAAATTGTTTTGATAAATGGATATAAACTTTCTCGCCTTATGCGTGAATATCAAGCGGGCATTGAGGTTGTAGAAACTAACTATATTTATAAAATTATTATTTAACAAATGAAAATGACCAAGTATTAGATATTATTTCAAGTTGATTTATATATTAAATATAGTAATATACTCTCTTGATAATCAATAAAAATTAATTAGAGAAAATAATGAATCTAAGAATAGGCATAGGCTACGATTCGCATTTGCTTGTTGAAAATAGGCCGCTGATACTTGCAGGTCTGACTATTCCATATAGCAAAGGACTACTAGGGCATTCTGATGGTGATGTAGTAATACATTCTATAATAGATGCAATACTCGGTGCTTTGGCATTGGGTGATATAGGCTCTCATTATCCAAATACAGATACAAGGCATAAAGATATTTCATCTATATTGCTGCTTGAAGAAACTGTACTTATAATGAAAGAGCAGTCATTTATCATAGGCAATGTAGATATTTCTGTTATATGTGAGAAACCAAAACTTAGAGAATATATTGATGATATGAGGCTTACATTATCGTCTATTCTTGAAACCGATATTGCTAATGTGTCTGTGAAGGCTAAGACAAATGAAGGCATGGATGATGTTGGCAAAGGCAATGGTATTATTGTGCATGCTGTTGCATTATTAAAACAAAAAGGGAAACAATGTTAGAAACAAATAATAATATTTTATATTTTGATATAAGCGGTGGGGCTGCAGGTGATATGCTTTTGGCGAGCATAAGTGATATGAATGATGATAATAAAAAAGAATTAGAAAATATTTTTTCTATATTATTATCCAAACTTGATGGGATAAAGGCAGAGATAGTAGGCGTTGATCGTCAAGGTATTAGAGCTTGCTATGTTAATGTTTATGAAGAGCATGAACATAATCACGAACATGAACATAATCACGAACATGAACATAATCACGAACATGAACATAATCACGAAC